>JBAZHS010000017.1:0-12856 GCA_041652275.1 Parachlamydiales bacterium | reverse complement strand
TGTGGAAGAATGCCGGAATAAAGGCCAAAGCAAGTGCGACAAGCAGGGGGCTGGCCAGGAGCATTTTACCTGCTGCGGCAAGAAAATGCATTTAAAAGCATAGACTTAAACAAAAGCTTGGAATTTTATTATTTTTACGGCAGGAAGATCCGTTTCTTTCGGCACGGGAGGCTTGATTTTTCGGTTTTTTGAAAAGCCGTTTTTTTAAAGAAGATCTTTAGCTAGAAAAGCCTTCAGCGGGTTTTCGGTTTTTTTGACGGAAATTTTAGCGCCGAGCGCTAAAAGCTTGCCGGCAATATTTTCATAGCCGCGATCTAAAAAATGCATTTGCTCGATGGTCGAGGAGCCTTTGGCGATCAAAGCCGCCATCACATAAGCAAAGCCAGCCCTCAGATCGGGAATGGAAATGGTTTTGCCATGAAGCTCGCAGGGGCCTTTGATCACAATGCTGTGGTAGTGGTTTAAAGAAGCAAACCGGCAGTTTTTGCCGCCCAGGCACTGGCGGAAAGAATCAATTTCAGCGCCCATTTGTTTCAGGGTGTGGATATAATCAAAACGTTTTTCATAGACGGTTTCATGGATTACCGAAGCGCCCCGGCACTGGGTTAAAAGAACGCCGAAAGGCTGCTGCCAGTCGGTCATAAAGCCGGGATGGACATCGGTCTCGATATGCAAGCCGCCCTTTAGCTCTCCTTGAAAGAAAAATTCAATGCCCTCTTTGTGCACCTGGAAGCCGCCGCCGATTTCCCGGAGCTTGTTTAAAAAGGTGATCATGTTCAGATGCTGGGCGCCTTCGATCAAAACCCGGCCTTTGGTAGCGATGGCCGCCAGAGCGTAGGAAGCCACTTCGTTGCGGTCGGCCAAAATTTCGTGCTCGACCGGATAAAAGGCGGTGGTTTCTTGAATGTAAATCATGCGGTTGACGTCGACGGTGATGTTGACTCCGAGCTTTTGTAAAAAAAGGATCAGGTCCATAATTTCCGGTTCGATAGCAGCATTCTTAATAATTGTCGTGCCCTTGGCTTTGACGGCGGCCAGAATAGTGTTTTCCGTGGCTCCGACGGAAGGGTAGGGTAGCTGGATCAGCGTGCCGACAAGCCCGCCTGCGGATCTGGCGACATAGTTTTTCTCCGTTTGACTGGACTGGTATTCGACTGTAGCTCCCAGTTTCCTGAGTGCTTCAATATGGAAGTTTAAAGGCCTTTGGCCCAGATTGTCGCCACCGACGGTTGGCACAACAATTTCTTTTTGAGTCCGGTTTAAAAGTGCGCCCAGCATTAAGATCGGCATGCGGTTGGCCCCGGAGAAACGCTGGGAGACGGTTGTCGAAAGCAGCTTTTTGGTTATAATCCGGATGGTTTTTTGCTTTTTATCCCAGGTAATTTTGCTGCCGAGTTCCTTGCAAAGCTCGATTGTGATGGCAACTTCGGTGATGTTGGGCACATTGTAAAGCGTGCAGGCCTGATCGGAAATCAAAGAGGCGATCAGCAGTTTGGAAGCGGTGTTCTTGGCTCCCTGGGCCCGGATCCTGCCGATCAGGGGCGTTCCCCCTTCAATTTTTATTTTGGAAGACATTGGATCCTTTTAAAGTTTTAATTATTATAGCTAAAAAAATTTTTTAGCAAAAGAAAGGACCGAAAATTATTGGTTTTTTTGCTACAATAGTTTTTAAAACGGCGGGTTTTTATGTCAAAGAGTTGCTCTGGCGAAGAGACTTTTCGGACCGGTATCGGACAGGACTCCCACCGCTTTTTAACTTCCAAGCAGGCCAAACCGCTGATTTTAGGCGGAATTCTTTTTGAGGGGTTGCCGGGGCTTTCCGCGGATTCGGACGGCGATGTGATTTTGCATTCTATCTGCAACGCCATTACTTCGCTGACCCACGTACCGATTTTAGGCCAGGTGGCTAAAGACCTTTGCCTGAAAGACGGCATTACCGATTCGGCGGTCTATCTGGGCAAGGCCCTCGAGACTTTAGGAGATTGGCAGATTGAGCATGTGGCTTTGTCCCTTGAAGCCAAACGGCCTTTTTTACAGCCCAGGATCAGGGCGGTGAGAGAAAAGATCGCGGAGCTGCTGGGCCTGAAAAAAGAGCAGGTGGGCCTGACGGCCACTTCGGGCGACGGTCTGACGGACTTCGGCTGCGGCAAGGGCATCCAGTGCTTTTGCCTTTTAACGGTTAAACGTTTCCAGGGCGTTCAATAAATTTTTTCTGGTTTAAAAAATTTTTCAGAAAAAGACAAGGCCACATTTTCCTCTACCAGCTAAAGCAAGGGGACTTTAATGAGTGCAATGTATTGAACCGAAGCCATGGGATTGATCGGAAAAGTTCAAGCAACTGAGAAGGCCTCTAATCAATAAAGAAGGTGTTTTCAGACGCCGCCGGTCCGTTAATAGACATCTTTTAAATATCTTTTTTCCCGGGCCATTTCGCTTAAAAAGGTTTTGGCCTCGCTTTTTGAGATTCCGGCTTGGTTTTGTACGATTGTTTTCAGGGCCTCTTCGGCGTCTTTGCCCATTAATTTGGCGTTGCCGCAAAGGTAGATATTGGCGCCTTTTTTAATCCAGGACCAGAGCTCTTCTTGGTGTTCCAAAAGACGGTTTTGCACATAGATTTTTTCTTCCTGGTCTCGGGAAAAAGCGGTGGTGAGCTTTAAAAATTTTTCTGTTTCCAGCTCGGTCAAAAAGTCTTTGTAGTAAAAGTCCAGGCTCTTTTTTCTCTCGCCGAAAAAAAGCCAGTTCTGCGGTTCTTTTGACAAAGACGGTTCTTGTAAGAGCATTTTCCTTTCCTGCAGGAAAGCAATAAAGGGGGCGATGCCGGCGCCGGCGGCGATCATGATGATCGGCCGGCTGTCCGGAGGCAGCAGGAAATGGCCGGTATTTTGGATGTAAAGCGGGACCATGTCGCCAACTTGGGCCAGCTGGGTTAAAAAATGCGAAGCGACGCCCTGGCGCTTTTGGCCCAATTCAGTTGTATAGGTGACATAGCTGACGCTAAGGTGCATCTTTTCCGGATAATATTTCAGCGACGAGGAGATGGAATAAAGGCGCGCTCTTAGGGGAAGCAGTTCTGAAAGGACGGAGCTTAAAGCAAGCTTGGGGGGATAAAAAGCGCTGAAAAGGTCGATTAGCTGGTGGTTTTTTTGGTAGTTTTTCAGCTTTTCCGGGTGGTTTAAAAGCTCTTCCAGGGCGGTTTTTGGGGTTTGGTCTTCCTGGGCCAGATAAAAAAGCTTGAGCAGTTTCGAGGTAATGGTGGCCAGGTTGGCCCGGTAGGTTAAAAATTCTTGAAAAGAAAAGCTGGTTTTAAAGCGCGGATCGAAAAAAGTTTCTTCGGGTTTATGCCGGGACATCTGGAGCAGCTTTTCGACGATTGCAGGATCGTTTTGCGGTAAAACGGCGGCGCAGTCTCCGGGCTTAAAAGTTAAATCGGAGCCTTTGAGGTCTAAAACCAGCTGGTAGGCTTTTTTTAAGGAAAGCGCCGCGCTGAGTTCGGTTCTTTGGACCAGGGGGGCGAGAAAGGGATTTTGAAAATTATAGCTAGTCATTTTTTCTTTTTTTCCTTATAGATAAAGCAAACGCTTGTTTTTTTATCGTAGGTGATTAATGGTTTATTTTTTACTTTTTTTTACTTTGCTTTTTTCGAGCTGCTCTGTCGGTCCGGGCTATCAGCGCAGCTACATGATTACGCAAACCGCGGAAGAAGAAGTCCTGCCGGAAGAAAACGAAATCGAAACTGAAAAATAGCCTCCGGAGTTGCAGCTTTGGGATCAAGCTGGTTTTTTATCGTTTAGGGCTTTTTCCGGACCCTGGGTTTTTTTTAAAAAAGACAGATCTTTTCGGGTCAGCCCCTCTTGCAGTTCTTTGAGCTTTTTTTCGGAAATCCCGCCTAAAAATTCAATCGTTTTCAAAAAGCGCGCCCGGACCCTTTCCTTGCCCAGGATTTCCGCCGATTCAAAAAGCGAGGGGCCGAAATTTTTTCCCATTAAAGCGGCAAACAGCACCGGCATAATGATCTTTTTATGGTCTAGGCCGAAAAGAGATGCGATTTCATGGGAGCCCTCTTCGATGGCCTTGGCGCTGAAATCTTTTTTGTTTTCTAAAGACCAGAGCAGGCTTTGGACAAGGTAAGCGGCGGTAATTTTTTCAATCCGGTTCAAAGGGAAAAGCTGATCGCTATAATTCAAATGGTTTTTAAAGAAAAAGTCGCCGAGGTCAAAAAAATCGCCGAAGGTTTTAATCCGGGTATGGGCCAAAGGCATGATCCGGCTTAAAAAGTTATCGTTGGCGTAGAGTTCCTTGATCTTTTCCAAAAGCTGTTTTTCCGAGAGCTGGTTAATGATATATTTCTGGTTGAGCCATTCGAGCTTTTGCAAATCGAAAAAAGCGCCGGAAGTGCCGAAGCGCTTAGGGTCGAAGGTTTCGATCAGCTCCTGAAAAGAGTAAATTTCTTTTTCGTTCGGCATGGAATAGCCCATCAAAGACAAAAAGTTGACCAGGGCTTCCGGTAGAAAGCCGCTTTCCCTGAAATAATTAATGGAAGTCGGGTTGCGCCTTTTGGAGATCTTCCTTCCGTCTTTGCCGAGCAGCAAAGGCAGGTGCATGAAAACAGGGGGAGTCAGGCCCAGGTATTCATAGAGCAGAATATGTTTGGGGGTTGAGGTGAGCCATTCGTCTCCGCGGATTACATGGGTAATGCCCATTAAATGATCATCGACGACCACGCCCAGATGATAAGTCGGAAAGCCGTCCGATTTTAAAAGCACCTGGTCGTCGACGTCAATCCACGGGCAGGTAATCCTGCCTTTGATTTCATCAACAAAAACACATTCTCCGCTCAAGGGTACTTTCAAGCGCACAACATAGCTTTGCCCGGCGGCTTCGCGCTGTCTGACTTCGTCCGGGGTTAAATTGCGGTACCGGCGGTCGTAGCCCTGTTTTTTGCCCAGCTTGGAAGCGACCTGGCGCATTTCCTTGAGCTCTTCCGGGGTAGCAAAGCACTTGTAGGCCTTGCCTTCGTCCAAGAGCTTTTGGGCGTATTTTTGGTAGATGGCCTTTCTTTCCGACTGGCGGTAGGGTCCGCATTGTCCGCCGATATCCGGTCCTTCATCCCAGTTCAGTCCGGCCCATTTCAGGGCTTGGAAAATTTCTTTTTCGTAGATGGGGTCGGAGCGTTTTTGGTCGGTATCTTCAATCCGGATTAAAAATTCTCCCTGGAAGCGCTTGGCAAAGGCGTAGTTGAAAAGGGCGATGTAGAGAGTGCCTACATGCGGGTCTCCGGTCGGAGAAGGGGCAATCCTGGTTCTAACTGGCATAAACAAGCCTTTTTTTGAACTTTAATTTTTTTTAGGTTGGATAGATGCTGTTATTTTCCCGGAAAAGAGCCTTTAAATCAATGGCGACGATGGGTTGCTTTTAATTTTTTTTTTTAAAGGGAGCCATCCTTGATTTTTTTTCAAAACAGCGAGAACAAAGCCGCGATCTTGTGGGAATGAACCGGCCGGCTTCAATTTCTAGAAAGAAAGGCTCAATCTCCGGCGGCCCTGCACTGGCTAAGCTCCAGAAAGTAAACCAGGTCCTTTAAGACATTATAAGCTTCCGTCAGCTGCAGATCGCCGCCGGCAAAAACTTCCAGCACGGGAGCGTCGAAATTTTTATTTTTGATTTCTTTTAAAGCGTTTTGGTAAGTTTTATTTTTTAACAGCCGCTCTTTGGAATTTTCTTTTAAAGGCTCCAAAAGGCTGGTGTAGGCGGTGATCCGTTTTTGCAGGTTGTGCTTGTAGAGCTGTTCGATCTTTTTACGGTACGGTGGCATAATGTCAGAAAGATCGTCGTCGAAATGAGCCGGTATAGAATCATTTTCCAAAGGATATTTAACGCTCTCTTCGCCGACTTTCTGGTCGTTTAAAAGGCCTGGGATTACCAGGTCTGCCGGTACGCCTTTAAGCTGGGGGCTTTTGCCGGAGACGGTATAGTAAAGGCCGCGGGTGACCTTGTATTCGCCTTCGGGGTTAATTTGCCCGTTTGGAGCGGAGGGGTCTAAAGTAAAGGTCTGAAAAGAGCCTTTGCCGAAGCTTCTTTCGTCGCCGATGACAAGTGCCCGGCCGTAATCCTGCAGGGACTGGGCGACGATTTCGGCGGCCGAGGCGGAAGTGCGGTTGATCAAAACAACCAGCGGGCCATCGTAAAAAGGGGTGTTTTCCAGTGAGCGTAAATGCTGGATCCTTCCGGTATTGTCTTTGATCGAGGCGACAATGCCCTTGTTGATGAAAATGCCGGAAACGGCAACCGCCTGGGGCAAAAGGCCGCCGGCATTGCCGCGCAAATCCAAAAGTACGCCCTTGATCTTATGTTCTTTTTGGATTTTGGCCAGGGCTTTTTTAACGTCCTGGGCCGAAGAGTGTTTTTGGTCTTGGTAAAAAGAAAACAGGTGGATGTAGGCGATCACTCCGTCGCCGAAGGGCTCAAATGAGCTTTCTACCCGGGACTCGTCGAGAATAATTTCTTCGCGTACGATGGTGACATTGAGCTTTTCTGTTTCTTTGGAATTTTCTTTTAAGCGCAGGATGGTGAGCACAACTTTGGTATTGGCCTGGCCGCGGATCAGCTCGACGACATCCGGCAGGTCCATGCCGATGACCGGGCGTCCGTTGATTGCAATAATTTTATCTTTGAGCTTTATTTTTTGACTTTTTTGGGCCGGCGAATTGTCTAAAATCCGCATGATCTCAAAGCCATCCAAAGCGTCCCGGAGCATGGCGCCGATGCCGATTAGTTTTTCCTGGACCTGGATCATGAACTGGCGGGCTTCTTGCGGAGTAAAATAGTTGGTATGGGCATCGAGGGCTTGACAGAACGATTTTAATATATAGCTTAGGATCAGGCGGTTGTGTTCTTCTCCCTGTGGCTGAATTAAGTCTTCTTCCCGGATGCGGCGGTATTTTTCAATCCGTTTTAAAAAAAGCTCCTTGGGTTCATCGCTGAGCTTGCCGGCCGCTTTAACTTGCAGGGCCTTGATTTTGAGCAGCCGGTCGATCAGCTCGTTGCGGCTCTTGGCCCAAGGTAAGTCGTTAATATCTTCCAGCTTAGGGTCTTGTGGCAGAGAAAGGCCGCTGATTTCCTGCATCAGCTGGCGGTGTTTTTTAATCGCGGCAAGCATTTTATCGAAGATGAGGTGAAAGACTTTATAATCGCCTTCTTTGAGATCTTTTAAAAGCTCCTGTTTGGTGCTTTCGCTCGGATGGGCCCAGAGGGTGATTTCGCTTTCCAGAAAGTAGGTTTTCGTTGGGTCCAGCTCCTCGAGGAAATTGTTTAAAATTCGTTCAATCAGAACCGGCGAGAGTTCTTTATAGCGGACATGGGCGGAGAAAATTTCCGCCATTTTATTTTTTAAAACGAAGTTGTTTAAAAGCGGCTGTTCCTGGGAAGGCAAAAAAGCGCTGATCAAGAGGAGAAAGAGAGTGAAAAAACGCATAAAAAGAACTCCTTATAAAAATTACTATAGCAGGGAGAAAAGTTTGGGACAATGCTTAAATCCTGAGGCTTAATATGTTAAGAAATTATAAAGAAATTATAAGTAACATACTTGTAATAAAAGGTTTATTACATTATAATTTATATTAAAATAACTTAAAAAATCTTAATTCAAAAGATTAAGAATTTTTAAAAAGCTAAATTAGGAGGAAGGAAACATGTTAGAAGAAAAAATAGGGGAGACGACAATCCAGATCGCTCCGGAAGTAGAAGAAAAAAACGAGTATTCCATTACGGAAGCGGCCAGACGGCAGGGCGTTACCCGCCAGGCGATTTATGTAGCGATCAAGCAAAAAAAGCTGAAAGCAAATAAATCATCGACCCGCTGGACGATTTTAAGAACAGATTTGGACGAGTATAAGAAAAATAAATATTCCCGCACCAAGTCGGTTTTCAACGGCGAGCTTCTGTTTGATAACGAAAAAGGTTTTTATTCGATCAACCAGACCGCTTCGATCTTAAATGTCCCAGCCCAAAAGATCTACTATGCTACCCGTACCGGACAGCTGAAAGCTTTCCGCAAAGGCGCAGCCTGGGTGATTTCGACGGCTGATATTAATGAATACAAAGAAAAGTATTTGAAAAAGCCCTTCGGCCAAGAAGCCAGCTAAGCTTTGAAAGCTGAACTTGGAGCTTAAAAAAGGACTTTATCGGAAAATTAAGCCTGTTTAAAACAGGCTTTTTTCTTTTTAAAGATAAATTTCTTTAATTCTCAGGCGTCAAGCCTTCTTTTTACCTGTTAAGGCCCCTTAAGGCTCATTGATCAAGACGGTTTTTCGAAAACACGATTAGCCCAAGCTTAAAATCTTTGTTTGGAACAGGCTGTTTTAAAAAAGCTTAGCAGTAGTCGAAATTTTTTTTCACCTGCAGCTCTTCTTCCGAAAGCGGTTTAAAGTCCCTGATCTGCAGCTGGATCGAGGCCTGGTTTAAAAAGGTGTTGATATGGGGAGTAAAAGCAACCCTGAGCTTCAGGTTTTTCTTTCTGAGCTGCTCGCGCTTAAAGGCCATGCCGAAGCCGATCCCCTCTAAAATCCGGTCGTTTTGCTCAAGATAAAATTTCAGGTGGGTGTGGCCGACGATTTTGGGCTGCCAGTTTTGCTTGGCATCGGTATAAAGAACGGGAGCCGGATTTTCATTGCCATAGGGCTCAAGCAGTCGGAGTGATTCCATAAAATCAAAAGTCAGTTCGTTGAAGTCGATCGGCGCATCTAAATAGAGCTTGGCGATAACGTCTTTTTCCTGCAGTTTGTCATTGGCGGCTTTAATAAAATGCTTTTTTAGTTTGGCAATATTTTCTTCTGCCAGCGTCAGCCCGGCGGCATAGTCATGACCGCCGAAATTAATCAGCAGCTCTTCGGCTTCTTTTAATACGCCCAGCAAAGGAAATTCAGGAATGGTGCGAATCGAGCCTTTGCCGATTCCGTTTTCAACAGCGATCAGCATTGAGGGCCGGTTGTATTGCTTGGTAATGCGGGCGGTAATGATCGGAATAATGCCGGGATGCCATTTGTTGGAGGAAAGTACAATGGCCTTGTCATGCAAAAGACGGGGATGCTCGTGGATGAAGCGTTCAATATCTTCGGAAGCGATTCTTTCAATTTTCTGCCTTTCCAGATTATGCAGGTCCAGCTCTTTGGCGAGGTTCAAAGCATCTTTTTCATCCTGGATCAGTAGTAACTGGACCCCTTTGGCCGGATCGGCAATCCGCCCCAAAGAGTTTAAACGCGGGGCGATTTTGGAAGCGATGTCGACGGGGGTCAGAACATTGATTTTTAAATCGCAGATCGAAAACAGCTGGATCAGGCCGATCCTTTTGGTTTTGCGCATCTGCTGCAGGCCATAGCGTACAAAAATCCGGTTTTCACCAAGCAGGGAGCCCATATCGGCAATTGTGCCGAGGGCAACCAGGTCTAAAAACTGCTTGAGGTCGATGGTATTTTCTTCGATGTCGCCGTTTTGGATCAGCTGGTTGGTAATGGCGTGGGCCAGCTTGAAGGCCACCCCTACTCCGCAGATATCGCGGTTGGGATAAGTGCTGTTGACCAGCTTGGGGTTTAAGGTAGCAATGCAGCTGGGAATTTTTGAGGTAGGCTCGTGGTGGTCGGTAACAATTACATCGATGCCTTCTTTGACCACGCTTTGAATTTCTTTAAAGGCGGTGATCCCGCAGTCCACGGTGATCAAAAGTTTGCAATTATTTTTCAGGGCGTATTGCAAGGCGTCGATCATCATGTTCTTTTTTTGGGTGGTGCTGCTGGGCACATAATAAAAGACTGGAACCTGGAGCAAAGTAAAAAATTCTGTTAAAAGTGCGGTGGCCGTCATGCCGTCGACATCGTTATCCCCGTAAATTAAAACAGCTTCTTTTGCGCTGATGGTCTTGAGGCAGCGGGAAACGGCTTTATTCATGTCGTTGAAAAGCGCTGGAGAATGTAAATTGGGCAGTTTGGCGTAAAGAAAAGCATGGATTTTTTCTAAAGCGGTAAAACCGCGGGAAATTAAAATTTGACCTGTCACCGGATGAATGTTGAACTCATCGATGATTTTCTTTAGGAGGGTCGGGTCGGTTTTAGGATATACCCATATCGCATCGGGTTTTTGGTTAGGGTTAAACATTTTTTCCTTATTTTAAGCATAAGGCTATAATAGCAACCGTTCTTTTTATAATCTAATTAAAATCTCATGAAAAATTTTATATAGAAGAAATTACGAAAAAGACGGGTTTATTTATCTAAGGAACTGCTAAAAAAGCTGTTTTTTAGCAGCTTTTTTAAAATGGAAGCCGGTACGAAATTTTTTTTGGAAAAAATTCAAACAGGAAACTTTGTCCGAAGCAAGCTTTGGTTTTTTTTAAGTTTTTAGCTTCCTGGTCTTTGGTTTAAAAAAAAATGAAAAACCCGTTCCAGGAGGCTGTTCATTTTTAAAACCAGGCGGGCCGGAAAACCGGATTGCGTTTAGCCTTGCAGCTCTTTTCTTTTCTTTTGCGAGCGTTTTTCTTCCAGGTTATGGAAAAAGAGCATGCAGGGGGCGGCGATGAAAAGCGAAGAGAGCGTGCCGTAGACAACGCCCATGATCATCACCATGGCAAAGCCGAAAAGCGTTGCTCCGCCGAAAAGTGCCAGCACCAGCAAGACAATAAAAGTGGTAAACGAGGTCAGGGTAGTGCGCGAAAGGGTGATATTCAAAGCGTGGTTGATGACCTCTTTAAGCTTTAGGCTGTGCTTGAATTTGAGCTCTTCTCTGATCCGGTCAAAAATAATGATCGTGTCGTTTAACGAGTAGCCGATGATGGTCATAATGGCGGCGATGGTGTTCAGGTCGATTTGAATTGGCGCTTTAAAATAGTTTAAAAGCGCGATCGTTCCCAAGCTGAGCAGGATGTCATGCACCAGGGAAATGAAAGCTGCAGCAGCGTATTTAAACTCAAAGCGGTAAGCGATGTAAATCAGCATGGCCACCAGGGCGATCGCAAGGCCGATCAAGGCGTTCGAGCGCATGGCATCCGACATCTGCCCGCTCATGGATGTCCAGGACTTGTCCAGGGTTTTTTGGCAGCTGGGGCTGAGCTCCAGTTTATGCTTTTGCAGGCTTTGGACGACCCAACTGATGCGCGGGTTTTTTTCAAAGGCAAAAGAACCACGGTTTTCAACTTCCAGGGGCAGGTTGTAGAAAGGCTTGCCTTTTTGCTCCATGGAAAGGCCGAGAAGCAGGCGCAAATTATGGGGAGTGTTCAGCTCGCGGACCTGGATGTCTTGTAAAGAAGCTCCTCCGGCCACCAGGGCTTTTTCGGCCAAAGCGCGGAAATCGGCGCCTTTTTGTTCTTTCAGTTCGAGGTTTAAGGCAAAGCCGCCGGTAAAGTCCATGCCCAGGATGGCGTTTCTTTGGACATAGAAAACCGTTCCGCCGACAGCAATGATCAAAACAGAAATGGCGATTGCATATTTGGCCTGTTTGAGAAAATCAAAGCTGGCGCTTTTGATCAGCTGCATCATTTTGAGCTCTTTATGGGCGGGATTTTTCAGCCAGTAGTTAAAATAATAGCGGGTCATGAACAGGGCGGTGAAAAAAGAAGAGGCGATGCCGATGATTAAAGTGAGGGCGAAGCCCTTGATCGGACCCGAGTCAAAGTTCAAAAGGATTAAGGCGGCGATGATTGTGGTGATGTTGGAATCAAAGATGGCGGAAAAGGCTTTGGAATAGCCAGTAGCAATCGACGGGGCAATTTTTGAAGTAACTGCAAATTCTTCGCGGATCCGCTCGAAGACCAGAACGTTGGCATCCACCGCCATGCCGACGGTGAGGATGATGCCGGCAATGCCGGCCAAGGAAAGCGTGGCCTGGATGTTTTGCAAGGTGGCCCACATGATCAAAAGGTTGACAAGTACGGCGACGGAAGCGACAACTCCGGAAAAACGGTAGTAGGCGACCATGGTAACGATCACGGCCAAAAGCGCCAGAATGGTGGCAATGATGCCCTGCATCCTTTCGGCCTTGCCCAGTTCGGGGGAAACGTTTTTCTCGGAAAGAATATGGGGTGTAAAGGTCAGCGAGCCGGCTTTCAAGTCGGAGGTCAGCTGGTTGATTTCCCTTTGGGTAAAAGAGCCCTCGATCATGGCGCTGTCTTTTAGGGCTGATTTTAAGGGCGGGGCGGAGATCACGCTGTCATTTAAAATGATGGCCATTCGCCAGCCGGATCCATGGGAATACTGGTCCAGTCCGGTGCCGGTGATCTTTTCCTGGGCAAAACGGGAAGTCCAGCTGTAGAGGATTTCTCTGGGAGAACTGCTTTGGCCGCTGGGATTTTTTTTCGAGCCTCTGATTTCAAAACTTAAAAAATTGCCTTTCAGCGGATCATAGGAAGGACGGATATTAGTCAGGTCGGCCCCTTCCAGGGCATAATGGGCGAAAACAATCAAAAGCGGGTGGGTCTGCCCTTCCCATTTGGTGTATTCGCTGTCGCGGAAAATAGCGATCTTGGAAAGCTTGTCATTGAAATCTGAGCTGAAGAGGTTTTCATCTTTAGAGATGAGGGCCAAACCATTTTCCAGAAGGGTTTTGGCTGCTTCCGAGCGGGGGGCGGGTTTGGCTTTGCCTCCTTCCCCATAGAGGTGGCGGTAAGCAATTTCATTCAGGCTTTCGGCATCTTTCCTTCCGGTAACCTGCGCTTCATTCCAGATCTCTTGTAAAAAACGGCTTGAGGCGTCGGCCAGGGCGCTATTTTTATAAGAGAACTTTTCGTTGACGATCTGGAAAAACATCGAAGAGGCCTTAACTAAATCGGAAGCGGAAAGATTCTGGGCGCCGGGGAAATCCAGCACAATATTGG
>JBAZHS010000016.1:0-12987 GCA_041652275.1 Parachlamydiales bacterium | reverse complement strand
AGGCCCGGACACGGAAGAGGCCGCTCAAAGCTCCGGAGGCCTCGTGGCGGTGGACCAGCCCGACTTCAGCAACCCTGAGCGGCAGTTCGCGGTAGCTGTGCAGATGGCTTTTATAAAAGAGCATGCCTCCGGGGCAGTTCATGGGCTTGATGGCATATTCTCGTTCTTCGACGGCGGAAGTGTACATGTTCTCTTTGTAATGGGACCAGTGGCCGGAGAGCTCCCACAGCTCTTTGGAAAGCATGATCGGAGTTTTGATTTCAACATAAGTGTCTTTCAGGCAGTCGCGCATAAAATCAATCAGCTGGTTCCAGATAAAGACGCCCTTGGTATGGATGAAAGGCATGCCGGGAGCTTCTTCTTTGAGTGAAAAAAGGTCCAGCTCCTGACCGAGTTTTTTGTGGTCCCTTTTTTGAGCTTCTTCCAGCATTTTCAAATAATCCGCCAGCTGTTTGCGGTCGGGGAAAGAGATCCCGTAGATCCGGGTGAGCATTTCTTTTTGGGGATCGGCCCTCCAGTAAGCTCCGGAAATTTTTAAGATTTTGAAAGCCTTGATCTTGGAAAGAGAGCTCAAGTGCGGGCCGCGGCACAGGTCGATGAACTCGCCTTGCCGGTAAGCGGTCAGCCGGTCTTTTTTATATTCTTCGATCAGCTCTTTTTTATACTTGTTATTTTTGAATGTTTTTAAGGCTTCCTGGCTGTCCTGGAAAATGATTTTTTCCGGTTTGTAGTTTTCGGCAATGATCTTTTTGATCTCTTCTTCAATTAGGGGAAAATCTTTATCGGAGATGTTCAAGCCGGCAAAATCATAGTAAAACCCTTTTTCGATCGCTGGCCCGATTGTGGGTTCGGCTTCGGGCCAGAGCCTTGTGACGGCCTGGGCCAGGACGTGGGCCGAAGAGTGCCAAAAGATTTTTTGGCCTTCGCTCTCTTCAAAAGAAAGAAAATGAACCTGGTCGTTTTCAAACAGGGTTTCCGTCAGGTCGGTCAACTGGCCGTTTATGGAAACGGCCAGGGCCTGATCGGGGGCTGAAAGGCCCAGTTTTTGACAAAGGGCAAAGGCGGAAGCACCCTCTTCGATCTCAACCTTGGCATTGTCGACCAGAACTTGCATACTTTTTTTCCTTTTTGAAAAGCCTATTTTCCAAAGACCGGTTTTAAAACAAAGATGTCTGTCATTTTACAAAAAACCGGAGAAAAGACAAATATGAATTTTATCTTAAAGAGACCTCTTCTTATTTATAAAGGCCTTTTTAGGAAATTTAAAAAAACAGCTTTACCAAGCGCAAAAACCGCATAAAGATCTGGTTCCAAGCGGTTTTTTACTCTGGAAGCCTTGGCGATGCGAATTTTCAAAACGAGCCTGGTGTTTTTTTAATTCAGCGCCTTTGGGATAAAATCAACGCTTTTTAATTTTCGGGCAATTTGGAAAAAACAGCCTCTAACTTCCTGTAGGTTAAGAGGGTCGAAAATTGCCTGCCAAAATTAAAAAGAACAATTTCATTTCTTTTTTTGGCTTTGCTTGGTATTTTTTAATATATTAAAATTTTAAATAGATTATCTTGAAGCTGGTTTTAAGAATGAAAACCGGCTTTTGCCGGATGAAAAAATATGCCGATAAAAATTTTTAAGCAGTTCTTTTTTGTTTTTTTAGCTGTGGAAGCCATTTTTGCCGCTCCCGTGAACAATCCGGCCAGCGCCCGCAGCCTTGAAAAAGGGTTTTTCTTTTCGGGCAAGTGGTTTTCGTTCCGCCTGGGCTATGAAGGCGATTTTATTTTGGACCGCCGCCTGAAAGAAAAAGGAGCTCACCGGATCGAGGATTTTTCCCAGAACTGCAACAGCGGCTTTTTGGTTTTGAACCTTTTGAACCGCCTGGATCTTTACGGTGTTATGGGCGAGGCCAAATATGAAGCCGACTGGATCTTGAAAGAGTCCTCTTCAAATTTCGGCCGTCTGGAAATGGAAACCCGCTACAATTGGAAATGGGCCGTCGGCGGCAAAGCCATTTTTTTTGAATGGGGCGATGTCACACTGGCTTTTGGCGGACGGTATGCGAAAACCGAGCCCAGGCTTTCCTGGCTTTCTTACAGTTCTGCTGAATATAGCTTATACAAGCCGGGCCAGGCCGTTTGTTCTTTTGTCGAATGGCAGGTTGACGGCGAGATTTCTTACAAGATTGATTTTTTCATTCCTTATGTGGCGATGAAATATTCCAGGGCTTATGTCGATTTGAAAGCGCCTGAAATTACCGTCAGCTCTTTTGGCCTGGACGAGATAAAAATGAGAAGCCGTGATTTTTACGGGGCGGCTTGCGGCTGTGGTTTTTGCGAGGGCAAATATTTCCAGCTGAATGCCGAGGTCCGCCTGTTTGATGAAGAGGCCTTTACCGTGACAGGAGAGTTCCGTTTTTAAACTTTTTGTTTTTCTTTAATCTGTCCGACCTCTTTTTTTGAAAAATACGATTAAATGTTCTTGTCAGCATTCTTGTCAGAAAAAAAACTTTTGCCGCACTTGATTACAAACAACTTTTCCGTTTTTAAGCGGTTGCTTAAAAACTATTTTTTCAGTTAGACTTTTTTTTTCTTTTTATCTTCAACGGAACGAGGCTGTCATGTTTTTTAGGTTCTGGTTTTTTTTAATTGGCATTTTTTCTTTTCTGTTTTTCCCCCTGATCGCCGAGGATCTGGGGCATGATTCTGACGAGGGAAAACAGGAAGATTCAGATATGGAAGCCCTGAGAAGGTGGATTCGCGACAAACGGATGGTGACGGTTAAAGAAATCGGCGGAGATCTTTCTTTGAGCGGCGAGGTCCGGGTTGAAATGCAGGCGGCCTCCGAAAAAAAAGCCGGCGTTCAGCAAAGGGGCTGGGGCGGCGCTACCAGCGTACCTTTAACGGCTTTTGACTGCGAGGTGAACGTGATGCTCGACTACCGTTCCGACAGGACCTGGGGCTCGATTAAGCTGGAATATGACAACGATATGGGCCAGGTCGGCGGAACAACCAACAAGATCGCTTTGGAAAAAGCCTATTTGGGCGGACGGATTGTCGACGGCGATACCTTTACCTTTGATTTAGAGATGGGCCGGCGCGGACTGAACAATGTCTTTGATTCCAAGATCGAGTTCGGCTCCCTTTTCGACGGCATGCTCTTAAAGTTCTCCAAGGCTTCCGAAGCGGTCGGCAATTTTTACTGGAATGCCGGAGCCCTTTTGGTCAACGACTACTTTTATCATTTCGGCTATGTTACCGAGATGGGTCTTCTCAACATCCGCAATACCGGCATTTATACCAAGCTTTCGCTGATCGACTGGAAAAAGAAATATTCCGCGCAAAGGAAGACTGATAGCTTCAAGTTTTTGATCTCCCAGTGGATTGTCGGCTATCAGCATGAAGTTTCCAAGTACCACAAACTTTTAAAGGTCTATATGGCCGGACTGTGGAATTCTTTGGCCAAGAGAAGGAAGCTGACCCGTCACACCAAAGCCAACTGCGGCTGCTATTTCGGCGTTTCGGTCGGAGAAGTGCGCAAGACCGGCGATTGGGCCATTGACGCCAACTATCAGATTGTCGCCGCCCAGGCTATTCCGGACTTTGATGTCAGCGGAATTAAGCGGGGCAATGCTGCCGGCATTGCTTTTAATACTACTGGCAAGTATGGCGCCGGAGTAAATACAACTCCTGAAACCTGTGTAGGCAGCGGCAATTATAAAGGATGGCAAGTGGAAGCGCTTTATGCGGTTACCGGCAATTTTACAATCTTGAATAATTTCCAGAAGTCTTCAAGCTTAAGAAAAAAAATTGGGCCGAAAATGCGCTTTTTCCAGTACGAAATTGAGTTTATTTACGCTTTTTAGGCGGGTCTGATGGATCTTTGCGTGCGCTCTTTTCGAAACGAAAAGAGCGGATTTTTTTTGTATCAAGTTCGGCGAAAAAGTGCTTTTGTCCTGGAATTTTGTTTCTTCCTTTTTTGTTTTTTTGGTTTTGCTGTTTTGGCCCGGCCCGGTTTTTCCGCCGACTTGGGAAACGATGAAGACAGGGGCAAAGAAGAAAATACCGACATGGAAGCTTTAAAAAGATGGCTTCGGGACAAGCGCCTGATCACTTTAAAAGAAAGCGGTGGCAATCTGTCTTTGAGCGGCGAGGTCAGGGTTGAAATGCAGGCGGCTGAAGAAACTAAAAATAAAATTCGGCAAAGGGGCCGGGGCGGCGCTACGGAAGTGCCTTTGACGGCCTTTGACTGCGAAGTTAACATTATGCTTGATTATCGCTCAGGAAGGACCTGGGGGGCCGTTAAGCTGGAATATGACAATGCGATGGGCCAGGTCAATGGAACGACTAATCGGATCGCTTTGGAAAGGGCCTATTTGGGAGGGCGGATTGTCGACGGCGATACTTTTACTTTTGATCTGGAGCTTGGCCGGCGTTATCTGGGCGATGTTTTTGATTCCAAGATTGAGTTCAACTCCCTTTTCGACGGCATTCTTGTAAAGTTTTCCAAAGCTTCCCGGGCCGTTGGCAGTTTTTATTGTAATTTAGGCGCTTTTTTGGTGAACGAAAATTTTTACCATTTCGGCTATGTTTTGGAACTAGGCCTTTTAAACATCGGCTCGAGCGGATTGTATACCAAGTTTTCGCTTGTTGACTGGAAAAAGAAATATTCGGAGCCAAGGCAGTCCGACAGTTTTAAATTTTTGGTCTCGCAGATGATTTTCGGCTATCAAAAGGTGGTTTCTAAATACCGGAAACTATTAAAAGTATATTTGGCAGGCTTGTGGAACCCGCTGGCCCGGCCGAACGATTTAACCCATAAAAGCTACGCCAATCTGGGCGGCTATCTGGGGGTGTCTTTGGGAGAAGTGGTTAAACGGGGCGATTGGGCCCTTGATCTTAACTATCAGGTTTTAGGGGCCCAGACGGTGCCGGATTTTGATGTCGGCGGCATCGGCCGCGGCAATTCTGCCGGAATAGGTTTTTATTCGACCGGCAATTATGGCCTGGGCGATCAGACAACCAATTCAACCTGTGTGGGAAATGGCAATTATAAAGGGCTGATTTTCGAAGCTCTTTATGCGGTAACCTCCAACCTGACGGTGCTCAATGATCTGGAATTTTCTTCCAACCTGAAAAAAAAGATCGGACCCAAAATGTATTTTTTTCAGTATAAAATTGAATTTATCTACGCTTTTTAAATTTTTTCGGAAGGGCTGTTTTTTAAGGTTTGATGGCGCCGGCTGGTTTTTCAGGGGCTTTTGAATTTGGCCTGGAGCGGTTTTTTCGAAGTTCGGCTGGCGTTTGTAGATTTTCTAAAATTGGCTGGTAGAATTTCTAAAAGAACCAATTTTTCTGGGTCCGGCTGCTTGTTTTATGCTTGTTTTTTTTGAAACAGACTAGTCTTTTCGATCATTTTTAAGATAAGAAAAAACCTTTTCTTTAGGCAAGGGGAATTACTGGATGCTGTTTTTTTAACCTAACCGTCTGGATCTAGGTCTTTTTGGTTTAGCTCAGGGGCTTTTCTTCGTTTGGTAGCACCTGGTTTTCAGCCGGCCCAAAGGAGCTGCTCGGAAGAGTCTTGGAAGCAAACTGAGTTTGACGGGGGATCTCTTCCAAAACGGCTTTGATCAAGGTCTTGCGGCGTTTGAAAAAAAACTTTTTTTTGACCAGGCGGACCCGGATGGTTTCAAGGTAAAAAAGATGTTCGAAGCGCTCTTCCAAAATCGAGGGGTCGATTTTTTTCTTGAAAAGCAGGCAGAAAACGGTGTTTTTTGAATCCTGTATTTTGTCAGCTTTATGCTGGATGGTTTGGGCGTTTAGCTTTTTTTTAGGGATGATCGCCAGGGTGTCGGTTAAAATATCAAAGAAAGGAAATTCGCGGTATTTTTTGGCCTGGACCAGAACCTTGAGATTGGGGTTGGCCCGAAACAGGGAAAGGGCGTCGATCCAGGAGAATTTTTTTAGGATGATCGCCGATCTGGGGGGGATGGCTCGATTGATCTCAAAAAGGTAGAATTTGGAGAGGATCTTGCGGACCAGGTAGGAAAAGAAAAGATCGGAAAGGCGGCCGGTGTTGACCAGGTTGAAAACGAGGGTGATAAGGCCCAGGATCAAAAAGCCGTCTTTGGCCTTCAAAGATAAAAAATCATTGACGAACCAAAGTAAAATGGAAGCGATTAAAACTCCGGAGAAACTGAAAAAATTAGTGGCGGCAATAATTTGTCCGCGCCTGTTTTCCGGGCTTTTGAGCTGGATGAAAGCATCGAAGGGAATTAGAAAAAGGCCGCCGAAAAAGCCGAGCATGATCAAAAGAAAGATGCTAAAAAAAAGATTTTTCGGGAAAAAGCCGAGCAGGATTAAAAAGAAAGCGATAAAAAAGCCGGCGGTGCAGGAAATGCCCAGATCAACATTATCCTTGGAAATTTTGCCGACTACAAGCGAGCCGGCGGCAATGCCGATGGCCGTGGCGAGAAAAAGATAGCCGCCGCCGACATCCGACAGGTGCAGAGACTGGATGGCATAGGGAATGGTGTTGAGCTGTACATAGCCGCCCATGAAAAGAAAAAAGCTCGAGCCGCAAATGGCCGGCAGCAGGTGCTTGCGTTTAAAGGCCAGGGCCAGTGTTTGGTAGATTTCATAGAAAAAAAACGGGTTGATCCGTTGCTTTGATCTTTGCGGCAGGGTTCTTTCAATTTTTAAAACGGCCAAAAGGCCGAAGATGGCGATCACAAGACAGAAAAAAGAGGACAGCAAAAAGTTCTTGTTGGTCAGATCGGCCACCAAAGAAGCCAGGAAAGTTCCCAGAATGATCGCAATGTAGGTCAAAGAGTTCAAGATTCCGTTGGCTTTGGAAATTTTTCTGGTCGCAACAATTTCGGGGATGATGCCGTATTTGGAAGGGCCGAAGACAGAGCACTGGGCGGCCAAAAGGAACAGCAAGGCATAGACGCCGAAGACTGATTTATAGAAAACGGCCGCCAGGGAAAGGAGCATGACAAGAACTTCCAAAACCTTCATCCAGACCAGGATTTTTCTTTTGCTGATCCGGTCGGCCAGAACGCCGGAAGCGGAAGAGAAAACCAGAAAGGGAATCACAAAAACGGCGCCGGTGAAAGCCAGGATCCGGCTGGCCTGATCAATGCCCTGGAAGCTGATCAGCATGTAAACGACCAGCAGCTTGAACATATTGTCGTTCAGGGCCCCTAAGAACTGGGTGATGTTGAGGAAAACAAAGGAGCGTTTTGCCGGTTTAAAAAATAAAGCCATGTTTTAAAAAGATTTTTTTTTTATGCTGGCTCTTGCAAAGTTCTTTTAAAATATTAGTTAGCATAGAAGTTTAAAAAATAAAAAACACGGGTATTTTTTTTTTCATGAGACAAGAGCGCCTTTTTCTTTCCAGCTCTTTGGAAAATTTGGCCGAAGCTTTAGAAAAACTGCTGTTTTCGGCGCCGGACCTTTTCCAGTGTGATTTTATTATTGTGCCTTCCAGAGAAATCAAGGACTGGCTTTTAAACCGGCTGGCTAAAAAAAATCTGGCTCCTTTGGGACTGGAATTTGTTTTACAAGATAATCTGGAAACGTTTTTGGCTTCCCGTTTTTTTCCGGAAGCTTCCCTGCCCTCTTTTTTGGAGTTAACCTTAAGCGTAAAGCAGGTTTTTAAAACGGAAGGAAGCCAGGCTTTTGGCGGAATTTTTCCGCAAAAAACAAAAAAAGAGGTTCTTTTTTTTAAGGAGCTGGCTGCCGTTTTTAAGCTTTACGGACTTTATCTGGAAAAGCTGGAAGGCTGGCAAAAAGAGCTTTTTGACAAGACCGGTTGGTCGGCCTTTAATCAGGAATGGAACCAAAAAAGACAAACGGTTAAAGCGGAGAATTTTTCCAGGGCGTTAGCAGCCCCTTTCGGTAAAAAGTGCGCTTTTTATCTTTTCGCCATTTCTTACCTGCCGCCGCTTTTTAGCCAGATTTTTACCGAGCTGTCGCAAGAGAGCGGGGTTTTTCATTTTCTTTTTTCCCCCTGTCTTTATTTCTGGGAAGACTTGCTTACGGACCGGGAAAAAAAGCGCCTTCGCAAAAGGCTTGCGGGAAAAAGGGAACTGCTTTTGGAATGGCAGAGTTATTTAAAAGAGGAAAATCCGCTTCTGGCCAATTTCGGGTCAAGTCTTCGCTTTTATTTAAAAAACCTCAGGCCTGAAGAAATGGAGAGTTTCGAGCTTTTTTCCGGGGAAAGCGAAAAAAATCAGGCGGGCGCCCAGCTTCCTGAAACGGATTTAAAGGAAGAAAAAGAAAAGAACTTTTTGAAAAAAGTACAAAACGATCTGGCATTTTTAGCAAACAGAAAAGAAAGGGCGCGGTTGTCTTTTCAGGACGGGATTTCTTTGCAGGTCCACGGAGCGCCTTCGAAACGGAGGGAACTGGAAGTTTTAAAACAGAAGCTCTTTGAACTGCTCAATTCTGAAGCCAAAAATTCAACGGAAGCTTTAAAGCTTTCGGAGATTGCGGTTTATGTTCCGAAAATTGAAGCTTATGCCCCTTACATCAAAGAGGTTTTCGAGGGTGCTTTACCTTACCGTCTGGCCGAGGAAGAGACCAGTTTTTTTGCCCGGGGGCTCATGGATTTTTTCCGTCTGATGGAAGGTGATTTTTCTAAAAAAGAGCTTTTTAGCCTGCTTGGCAACCCCGCTTTTCAAAGCTGCCGCCAATATAGGGAAGCCGAAAAAAACCGCTGGGAAGAATGCTTTGAGCGGCTGAACACCCAGTTCGCTTTGGACGAAAGCCATTTCTTCGAGTTGTTTCAGGTTAAATGGCCTTACCAGAGTTTTGAATATGGCCTTTCCAGGCTGATCAGTTCTCTTGCCTTTGGCTTTTCTTCTTTGGGCCCTTATCCGGTTTTGCCGGGATTGACCATGGGCGATGCGGAGAGCCTGGAAAAGTTTTTGCAAATTTTTCAGAGCTTAAAGAAAGAATATCTGTTTTTTAAGGCCCAACCGGAAAAAAGTTTGTCCGACTGGGGCGATTATCTGATCGGCTGGGCTGAAAACAACTTGCAGACAAAGGGCGAGAGAAAGGAAGAGCTGGCTTTTTTAGCCCTGAAAAAATTTGTTTTGGAACTGAAAAAAGCGCGCGTCAAGGGTGTTTTTGCCTTCAGCGATTTTGCTTTTTATTTGCCGGAGGCGCTGAAAGGTCAAAGCACCCTTGGTTTTTTGGACCTGCCGACCATTGCCTTTTCTTCCCTGCCCAGAGCTGTGCCGCCGCATAAGGTAATCTGTCTTTTAGGTTTAAATGAAAATTTTCCAACCCTGGCTTCCCAGCCTTCCTACTCGCTTTTGGAAAAAGTTTATCTGCCGGAGGCCCGGGACGAAGAGCTTTTCTGTTTTCTGCAGGCGCTGGTCAGCGCCCAGAAAACTTTTTATTTAAGCTATGTTAACCTGTCCGAGGACGGTAAAAAAGCCCTGCCTTCTTTAGCTCTGCAAGAGCTGGTACGCTATTTGGACGAGACCTATTCCATGGAAGGCCGCAAGCCCTCCTCTTTGATTTTTCAGGAGCATGCCTTTTTACCTTTTGAAGCTCAGGCCCAAAGTCCGAAAAGCCCGCTTCTGTCCGAGCACCTGGAGCTGAAAAAAGCTTATTTTCAAAAAGATGCAAGAGCGACCTTTTTAGTTCCCCTGAAAAACAGTCCGCAGGTTCTGCCGGATGAAATTGATCTTGGGGATCTGTTTCTTTTAGCCAAAAATCCGCTGCAATTTCATTTTCAAAAAGTTTTAAACTGCCCTTTAGAGCCGTTGCAGCGCGGATCGTCCCGGCTGGGCTCTTATGAGCTGTTTGATCTAAACCCTTTGGATCTTTATCATTTAAGGCAGCAAGGCAAGAAAGAAGAGCCGGAAAAGATTGTGGCGGACCTGGAAAAGCAGGGCCGGCTGCCGCCCGGCGCTTTTGGCCAACTGGTCCGGAAAAAAGCGCAAAAAGCCCTTGAAGACTACCGGTCTAGTTTGAAAAGCCTGGCTTTAGATGAAAAGGCTTTGGTTACAGTGGAATTTAAAAAAGGACAGAGGGTTTTGGAAGAAACGCTTTCTTTTCAAAACCAAAAGACCTATGCGGCGCCGCCTTTGGAATATGACTTTAAAGGCCGGAAGATCAGTTTTGTCGGACGTTTAAAAGAGCTTTCTTCCGGCGGGCTTGCCGTTTATGCCGAAGACTCTTTTTCGAACCGCTTCAAGTGCTGGCCGCAGCTTTTGGTCTTTTTAATCTTCAACCAGAAATACGCCCTTTTTGAAGAAAAACTGCTTTTCACTAAAAAAGCTTTGTCTATCCAAGTTCTTTTAAACGATGCGGCCAAGGCTTTCGGTCTTTTTTTGGAATATTACCAAGAAGCGCTGGGCGCTTTTACCTATCTATATAAAGGGTGGGAAAAACCGATTTTGGAAAATAGTCCGGAACTTTTGAAACGGGCCCTAAAAAAAAGCTGCGCCGAGGTGCAGGAACCTTATCTGAAATGGCTTTTGGCCCATAGTGAACTGCCCTTCTTCCAGGAAATTCTGAGGGTCAAGAACCCGCTTTTTCGTCCCCTGTTCGAACCTTTTTTGGAGTTTCAAAAACAATGCAGATCCTAGCCCAGGAGACCAATATTTTCGGTCCCCATTTTTTAGAAGCTTCGGCTGGCACCGGCAAGACCTTTGCCATCGAGCATCTTTTTGTCAGACTGCTTTTGGAAGGAGAAAAGCCGCTTAAAATTGAAGAGATCTTGGTGGTTACCTTCACCAAAGCGGCGGCGGCGGAGCTGAAAGAACGGCTGCGCCGGGCTTTGGAAGAAGCGCTTGGGCAGATCAAAAACAAGAACCCGGAGACGTGGCCTTATCTAAAGCCTTTTTTTGAAAACAGTGCTTACGCTGAAATGCTTTTGGAAGAAGCTCTGGCGCTTTTTGATCTGGCCTCGATTTTTACTATCCACGGCTTTTGCTACCGGGCCCTGAAACGGTTTTCTTTGGAAGCGCGCCTGGATCTGAATTCCGAAGCTTCCCCCAAAACCTATGGTTTTTTAAAAGCCAGGGCCCTGGATTATTTTTATTATGTTCTGAAAGCGGAAGATTACAGCCCCTCCCAGCTGAACCTGTTAATCAGAAAAAGCGGTTTTAGCGGATCCTTTGGTTCTTTGGAAGGCTTAATTGACCGGCTGATCCGGTCCCTTGCAAAAGCCAAGTCCGCCGGCGGGTCTGTGCCGGCTGGGCGTTTTCAGGCCTTTTGTTCCGACGTGAACCGGAAATTGGGCTCGTTTGCCTTAACGGCGGAGGCCGTTTCTTTTGAGCGGGAGGTTGAGACTTTAATTCCCTTTTACAAAAAAAGCGGCTTTGATTTGCCGAGAATTCAAAAAGAGATCAAGACGGCTTTCAGGCTGGCTGTTAATCGAAGCGCTTCTTTAGAAGAAATTGATCAGCTGGGCGAAGGGCCGCTTTTATTTTTAGAATTCTTTCAACAGGAAAACCAAAAGAAGAAAACCGATTTGGACCGGAAAGCTTTTACTTTTTTTACTTTTTACGATTTTTTTGACCAGGAACTAAAGCCGCTTTTTCAGACGGCCTTTTCTTTTAAGGTTCTTTTTCAAAATCTCTTGGATGATTTAAATGCTTATCTCAGCTTTCATTTAAAGGAGGAAGAACTGTTGGTGGAAGACGATCTTTTAAACCAGATGCTTGCGGCTTTGCAAAACTCCGAATTTAAAACCAGGCTGCAAAACTTTTACCAGGCGGCGGTGATCGATGAATTTCAGGATACAGACCAAAGGCAGTGGCAGATTTTTTCTGCGCTTTTTTTAAAACATCCGGATTTGAAGGCTTTTTATCTGGTGGGCGATCCCAAGCAGTCGATCTATGCTTTCCGCCTTTCCGACCTTTATACTTATTTTGAAGCCAAAGAATGTTTTGGTAGGGAAAGCTGGTTTCATTTGGAGACCAACTATCGCTCGAATGGCCGTTTGATCGGGGCTTTGAACTATCTGTTTTCAAAAACTTTTCTTCCGGACTGGCTTAGGCTGCCGAAGCTGAATCTTTCAGTTCCTTACCGTGAGATTAAAAGCTCCGGCAAGCCAGCCGATCCGGAACTGGTTTTTTGCCGCCAGAGTCCCTGTCATTTTTGGCTGACGCAAGAAGAGAAGCCGGAAAAGCTGCTTTTCCCCAAACTGGCCCAGGAGCTCAGAAAACTCAAAGAAAAGCTTTCTCTGGACGAGATTGCCATTTTGGTGAAAGACCGCTTTCAGGCCGAAAGCCTGCGTTCTTTTTTAGAAGAAAACCATCTTCCGGCTAACTGCCGCAGCCAGCGTCAGCTTAAGGAAAGTAAAGCGGTTTTACCTTTCTACGAGCTGCTTTTTACCTTACGGTCTCCTCAAGAAGCCTTAATTTTAAAAAGAGTGCTTTTGGGTAAATATTTCCAACTTTCCCCGGAAGCTCTGACAGATGCGTCTCTGGGTTTTTTTACCGAACTTTTTGCCGAATGGAAAGAGCTTTTAAAAACCCGCGGTCTGGCGGTTTTTTTGAACCGTTTTTATCATTTTACCATTCCGTTTGCTTCAAGCAAACAGACGGTTTTAACCTTGATGATCAAAGATCTAGCTTTTTATAAGGAAAGCCTGCAGCTGTTTGATTTTTTATTGGCCGAAACGGAAACCAAGGATTTGGAAACGCTGCTTGATTTTTTAGAAAAGCTGCCGCTTTTGGAAGGACAGGATGATCCGCGCCTTTTTTTAAAGACCCAGAACTCTCCGGCGGTGCAGATTATGACTATGCATATGAGCAAAGGGCTGGAATTTCCGGTTGTTTTTGCTTTGGGCCTGATGGAGCGCACGCCTTGTTCCGATGAAGAAGGCCAGGCGGAAAAGCTCCGGCAGCTTTATGTCGTTCTGACCAGGGCTTCCCAAAAGCTCTATATACCGCTTTACCTGGATCCTAAAGCCAGAAAAGTCGAGCCCGGTACGGAAGCGCCCCTATAGCTTTTACTTGCTTTGGCCGAA
>JBAZHS010000015.1:0-13053 GCA_041652275.1 Parachlamydiales bacterium | reverse complement strand
CGGATAATCCGCACCCCCATATCAGCCAAAAGAGCCAAGATCAAAAAACTCCAGACAATCAGCATAAGCGCCTCCTTTATTTAAAGGCCTTTAGTTTAACCGGCTTTTCATTAAACTTCACGGAAGATCGAAAAGCCTTTTGACAAATCCGGTTTTTAAAAAAAAACTGGGAAAAGTCGAAACTGAAAACTGAAAAAGGCCCAAACCGCCTTCAAGCGGCAGCTTGACACAAAAACTTTTTTGGGCTATTTCTGCCAATAAAGCTGCAGGTTAAAAACACTTCCCCATGTCCAAAAAATGGTTCCTTTTATGTCTTTTCTCTTTGCTATGGACGGTTGCCGCGCTTTTTCCCCTGTACGGTCATCCTGGTGACCAAGGGGGCGTCCAAAACCGGCAAAATGCTTTTGGCCCATACGGACGATAATCTTTTAGACGACCAACGAATCGTTTATGTGCCGGCCCTTGACCATGCCGACGGTTCGAAACGGCCCATCAGCTACAAATACTGGGGCTATCCGCGCTATGTCGGACTCAATCGCGGCGAAGGCTATGCCAAGCTCAAAGGCTATCCGGAAACGCCCAGCTACGGCGCGATCGAGCAAGTCGCCCACAGCTTCGCTTATCTTGATGCCAACTACGCGATTGCCAATGAAAAGGGCGTTGCCATTGCCGAAAGCACCTGTGCTTCCAAGTTCAAGTACGAAAGCTCCCCGGAACGCCTGTTTGAAATTACCGAGCTGACTCGGATCGCTTTGGAACGAGCCAAAAGCGCTCGGGAAGCTGTCCGGATTATCGGCGCTTTGGCTGAAAACTACGGCTACTTTGACTGGGGCGAACTGTTAATTATTGCCGATCAAGAAGAGGGCTGGGTCTTTGAGATCTGCGCCTCGCCCAGAAAAAAAGGAGCCCTTTGGGTCGCCAAAAAAGTCCCGGACGGCGAGGTCTTTGTGGCGGCTAACGAGTTTCGGATCCGCGAGATCGCCCCCCATGACAAGGACCTCATGTATGCCAAAGAGCTCTTTGAAATCGCTAAGGAAGAGGGCTGGCTGGAAAATGGATGTCTGGACTGGCTCAAAAGCGTCAGCCCCGGTGAATACAACCACCCCTATT
The DNA here is from genome assembly GCA_041652275.1 of Parachlamydiales bacterium. Taxonomy (GTDB): domain Bacteria; phylum Chlamydiota; class Chlamydiia; order Chlamydiales; family SM23-39; genus JBAZHS01. The sequence goes on along the minus strand of JBAZHS010000015.1, from coordinate 11,943 downwards.
ACTGCTTAAGAAGGGTCTGGCGCCTGCAAGATCTAATCAACCCTGCCTTAAAGCTTTCACCCTGGGTTGAGAACGGCTATACCAAGGCTTACCCCTTCTCCATCAAGCCGTTAAACAAGCTGGCTTTTTCCGATGTCGCGACTTTGCTGCGCGACTACTATCAGGGAAGCGAATTTGATCTTTCCCAAGGCCTCGCCGCCGGGCCCTTCGGCTGTCCGTACCGCTACCGCGGCCCGACCGACGGCACTTTGAACCTGCCGGAAACCACACCCCAGATCGGAACGCCCTTTTTCAGCGGCGCCTGGGAAAGGCCGGTGGCGGTTTATTTTTGCGGCTACAGCCACATAACAGAGATCGACCCCAGCCTGCCGCCGATCATCGGCACGCTGGTCTGGATCGGACTGGGCCAGCCGCTTATGAGCTGCTACATCCCCTTTTATGTCAGCGGCCCCCTGCCGGAGAGTTTTTCCAGCGGCTCGACCTTAAAATTCAGCCCCCAAACAGCCTGGTGGGCCTTTAATTTCATTTCCAATCTGGCTGCGTTAAAATTTTGTTCTGTCCTTGAAGATGTTCAAAACAAACAAAAAAAGACCGAAAGCCAAGAATGCACTGAACAGGAAACAGTTCAAAAACAGGCTTTAAAGCTGTGGGAAAAAGATCCTCAAAAAGCCCTGGAATTTTTAAATAGCAGCGCCTGGAAAAATAGCCGCCAGGTCGTTAAAGAATGGTGGAACTTTGCTTATTATCTTTTAGAAAAATACACCGACGGCTCGGTCAACAAGCCCAAACCCCTCCAGGAAGTCGGCTATCCTGTCTGGTGGCTAAAAACCGCCGGCTATCAAAAGGGGCCGACCGAATACCAAAAAAAACCTTAAAAGCCAAAACCATTTTTCAGCAGGCGGAAAACTGTCTTAAAAAACCGGCCTGCCGTTTAATCCAAAAGCCTCTAAAAAAAGGTTTTTTCAACAAATTGCACACATTGGAGTCCCCTTGCTTTAGCTGGGGAAGGAAAATGTGTGCAATTTGTTGAAAAGACTTCCGACAAAAACTTGCGCTTAAAATGTGAAAGCCGAAAAACACAGCCAAGCGGCCTTGCGGTAAAAACCTAAAAATTTAAAAAGACAGGGTTCTTGCTTGAGCGCCTGGAAGGCAACTCCTTTTTAAATTTACGGACCGTTAAAATCCCCCCAAACCGCAAAGAGCTTTAAAAAGCCCGGCCGAACCAGGCCCTAAAATCCGTCTTTAACAAGCGCCCTTCCCCAAAGATAAAAAACCCGCTAAAAAAAATAAAGCAGCCCTGCTATAATGAGTTTTTTAATCAGGCGCCTTTTGAAATTCAAAAAACAACCCCCCTTTAAACCATGCCTAAAAGCAAAAAAATCCCTTTAGAAAAAATTTTAACTTATCATTTGGGCGGCAAGATCGGGCTTTTGGCCACTAAAAAGCTCAGAAACCAAAAAGACCTTTCTTTGGCCTATACTCCCGGCGTGGCAGAGGTTTGCAAACTTATCGAAACCGACCCGGAAAAGATCTTCGACTATACGGCCAAGCAAAACACCGTCGCCGTCGTCACCGACGGCACGGCCGTCCTGGGCCTCGGCAATATCGGCGCCCGGGCCTCGCTTCCTGTTATGGAAGGCAAAGCTGTGCTTTTTAAAGCCTTTGCCGGCGTCGACGCCTGGCCGGTCCCTTTGGAAGGAGTTTTAAATTCTGAGGGCAAAACCGATCCGGAAAAATGCATCCAGGCAATTAAAAATATCGCCCTCATGTACGGGGGGATCAATCTGGAAGATATCGCCGCCCCCGCCTGCTTTGAAATTGAAGAACGGCTGGACAGGGAACTGGAAATTCCGGTTTTTCATGACGACCAGTGGGGTACGGCTATCATTGCTTTGGCCGCTTTAAAAAACTATTTTCTCGTTTCCGGAAAAAAACCGGAAAACCTCAAAATCGTCATCAACGGCGCCGGAGCAGCCGGAATCAGGATTGCCGACACTTTAAAAACCCAGAGCATCGGACAGCTGATCATGTGCGATTCCAAGGGCACGCTCCATCTTGAAAGAACCGATTTAAACCCCCATAAAAAAAGACACGCCCTGCAAATTCCGGAAAGGACCCTAGAAGAGGCCCTAAGGGGAGCGGATGTTTTTATCGGTGTGTCCAAAGCAGATGTTTTAACCCCCCAAATGTTACTTTCCATGAACAGCTATCCGGCCATTTTTGCCATGGCTAACCCCAATCCCGAAATCAAGCCGGAAATTGTCAGCGCCACTTTTAAAAACCGCCCCTATGTACTGGCCACCGGCCGGTCCGATTATCCCAACCAGATCAACAACGTGCTTGGCTTTCCCTATATTTTCCGGGGAGCCCTCGATGTCCGGGCCTCAACGATCACCATGAACATGAAACTGGCCGCAGCCGAGGCCCTGGCCCAGCTGGCCCGGGAAAAAGAGATCCCCGAAATCGTCAAAAAAGCCTATAAAAGAGAGTTTGAGTTCGGGCCTGATTATCTAATTCCAACGCCCTTTGATCCAAGGATCAATTTACTTGAATCAAAAGCCGTTGCCGAAGCGGCGATCAAAGACGGGGTAAGCAAAATCAAAAGCCTTCCCGAGAAGTATCAAAAGCCCATCTGACATCCTCTCGGTACTAAATTACCAAGCAGCCTAAAATCTAAATATTTTTTTGGCCCTGAAAAAACCGCGAAAGCGTTGATAGTCCAGCCATAAGATCGCCATCCCGGGCTTAGCGCAGCGAAGGGTGCTTTTTTTCTAAAAGAACGCCGGAAAAAACCGGCAGGGCTCTCTGTTTGGGGCTTCGGTTGAATTCTTGCACTTTCTGGTCTAAAAAACCGTAGCGCAGGCCAATGAAGCCGATCCGGTTTTTGACACATTCAGCTTCCAGCTCTTTGAGCGGCCCGAGTTTGTCGTTAACATAAATGACCGCTTTGGGCTTTAAGGCCGCCTGGTTTAAAAAAGCCAAAAAACTGCGGCCTTTATGGGTGCCGTCGGTAAAAAGCACGCCATTTTTATAAAGCACGCCCCTTTCGGAAAAAACGTAGGTTTCCCGGGCCACAGGTGAATTTTGAAAATTCAAACCGACGGAAGAAAGCTGCTTTAAAGTAGCATAAGACAGGTTATAGCCGCGGGTAGTCAAAGCCATCTGCCGGTTTTTTTTATCGATCGATCTGACAAGCCGAACGGTCCCGGCTTCAACCGGACGGACCTTCGTCACCGACTGGATCTGATAATACTCATCATAGGTTTTTTCAAAAGCCTGGGAAGAGGAAAGGCCCTGGCTTTGATAAAAACTGAGGCGCTTTTCAAACCACTGGTCGGAGCCGAGCTCCTGCTCGGGCTCGATTAGAGTATTGTCAATATCAAAAACCACCAAAGACTCCGGCTTTAAATAGGTATTGAGCTCTTCTAGGGTTTTAATTTCATGGATTTCAGCAAAGCAAAGCACCGGAAGTAAAAAAAGAAAGAACAGCCTTGACATGTTTTCTCCTCACGGATCAAACCTCGGCCTTGAGTGAGGAATGACCAACCTGGTTTAATTAGCTTGGTTTAATTTTAAACAGTTAAAAAATTATCTTGATCGTTTTCGTTTTTTAATTTTAAAAAAGCCTGCTTTTTAACTCAATTTAAAATTCCAAGGTTCTCAGCTGCTTATCAAAACTAATGAAACCGTTCCAGCTTTTGAAAGCTGTTAATTATGCCTACAACGCAAGTAGTTGACCGCCGATTTTAAACGGACGGTTTAAAACGAACGGATCCGGGCACCTTTTTGAACCAGGCTTAGCTGATCGGCAAAACTCGAGAGCATCTCGGTTAGATTTTTGATCATTTTCTTTTTCAGGAACAAGCGCACCGCAAAGCCGAACAGACCGCCGAAACGCACCCGGCAGGAAATTTTGGAACCTTTTTCCGCTTGCTCGACGGCGTATTTAAAAATAATGCGCACAACAAACGAGCTCCAGATAATAGTAAAGCCCTCGTTTTTTTTGACTTCTTTAATTTCAAAAGGCATCTTCCGGCCCATTTCCGTAATGTAGCCCTTGTAACCCTCTTTAAAATTACCGCTCGTTTTCGCTTGGTACATTTCCACCCAGGCCTGATAAACCCGTTTGGCAGGAGCTTTGGTAAAAACTTCGACTTTGATCGGCTGCATTAAATTATCCTTTTTTTTATTTTTAAAAACAAAACGGCTGTTTTTGTTTAACCGGCGCCGGCCGGATCGGGCATTTGGGTTTAGCTCTAGAGGTTTTGCTTGGCAAAACGGCCCATTAATTCCGCATAAGCTATTATATGGCCCGGCAGACTTTCTTCCACTTCTTTTAAGGCGGCCCCCTCTTTGAGGTTTAAAAAAAGATCCAGGGCATAGAGCTTAAAAAAATAGCGGTGCTCGCCATCGGGCGGGGCCGGCCCGCCATATTGCACAAAACCAAACGAGTTCAAGCCCCGTTTGCCCAAATAGCCACCCTCTTTGATCTCATGGACCAGGGGCAGGTCAAAAAGCACCCAGTGGACCCAGCGGCCGGAGGGGGCATCGGGATCGTCGACAATCAAAACCAGGCTCTTCGCCCCCTTGGGAATCTCGCTGATAATTAAAGGCGGACTTAAATTTTCCGAATGATAAGCATATTTTAAGGGGATCGGCTGGCCGGTTTTAAAAGCGGGGCTGGTTAACAACATCGTCTTTTCCCAAAATCCATTTTAAAAGCAGGCCATCCAGCCAGTAAAAGCCATGCTCGTGCAATGGAGATGTCACATAGCCTAAATGGCCGCCTTTTTCAGTATAATAAATCGCGATATTATCGGGAAGCGCCAACCCGTCAAGCTCATGGGATGAAACGAGCGGATCGTCATGGCAAAACAAAATCCTCGCCTCGACTTCAATTTTACTTACTAAAGGCTTGGCCGAGCTTTTTTGGTAATAATCGTCGAGGTTTTGAAAACCGAACTGGGGGACAATGAAAAGCTCGTTGAACTGGGTAAAATTAAGGTCTTTCGGCCACTTCAAGCTGCAAAAAGCCGGCACATGGGCCTTCAAATATTTCAGCTCTTCTTTTAAAAGACTGGTAAAATAGTGTAAATACAGGTAGTTTTCCGGACTTTCAAAACGGCGGGCGCTTTCTTTCAGGTTCAAAGGGGGGCTTAAGGAAATAACCTTGCTAACAAAGGCTTTGGCCTCAAAGCCCATTTCGCCGACTAATTTTAAAACCAGGTTTCCGCTCAAAGAGTAGCCGACCAAAACCACCGGCGAAAGAGGGGTTTCTTTTTTGACGGACCGGAGCACTTCAAAAATATCTTCCGTCAGGCCCGAATGGTAGAATTTTTTGGCCATTCCCCGGCCGCTGCCGCTGCCGCGCAAATTCACCCGCACCGTCCGCACCTTTTCCTGAAAAAGCTTTTTTGCCATCCTGACCATCAAAGTCGAGCGGTGCGAGCCGCAAAGGCCGTGGAGCATCACTACCGTCAGATCGGTTTTTTGCCACTGCGGAGGAGTAGAAACCTCTAAAGCTAAGACATCCCCGTCTTTTAAAGGCAGATATTTGGTTTGCGAGGGCGGATCTTTGGGAACGTATAAAAAAGTGCCTAAAAACGTCTGCTGCAGGGGCGTGGAAAAAAGAAACAAAGGATCGAAGGGCAGGTTTTGGCGCATATTTTGCCCCGTTTGGCTCCGGTTCTCATTTATATTATTAATATAATAAGATTAATATTTCAAATAAAAACTATAATAATTTTGATTTTTTCATAATTATATTAAATTAAAGCTTTTATTTTTGTTTAAAATAGATAAAAAGAAAAACCAGTAGCAAAAAAATCAAAAGAATCTTTAACATGGGTAAAACAGACCGGTTTTTCAATTAAGCTTATGAAGCTCAAGCTTTTATATATTACTATCTGGCTCGGCGCTTTTTTAGGAGCCGAGGAGCTCGCTTCTTTCAAACCCTGGTACACCGGTACGATTATTTCCCTTTCGGGAGAAAATACGCCGGCGGGAAAGGTCAATTTCAACCCCTACCTAATGCTGACCGATTACTACGGCGCTTACAACTCCAGCTGGAAAAGCCATAAAACCGACAAATTCCTCTCCTGCGTTCCTTTTGTGATCGTTGAATTCGGAATCAGCGATTTTTTCTCGGTCGCCTTTGAAACCTCGGTTTTTTATAACCGCTGTCTTTCCAAGGACGCTTGCCAATTCGGCGATTTCGATCTCATGCTCAACTTCCAGATCTTAAAGCAGATTCCCGGAGAAATCCGCCCTTCTTTAAGAATCATGGTCGACCAGCTTTTTCCCACCGGCTCCTATACGCGCTTTTCACCTTATAAAGCCTATAGCGAATGGAGCTCCTACGGCGCTTTCGAAACGACTTTTTCCCTGCTCATTTCCAAGATCGTCTACTGGCTGAAAAACCATCCGGTCAACTGGCGCTTCAACCTGTCTTATTCATTCCCCGCACCCTGCCATGTCGAGGGCTTTAACGCCTACGGTGGCGGTTTCGGCACTTATGGCAAAGCCCACTTGGGAAACCTGCTCAACTGCATCCTCACTTTCGAGCTCAGCCTCAACCAGCGCTGGGTCCTGGCAGCCGATCTTTTTTACCAGCATTCCCGCCGTTCTTCTTTCCACGGAATTTCAGGAACTTCGCTTGCAGGTACGCCGGCCGCTCTCGGCTTTCCTGCCTGCGACCTCATTCAGATCGCGCCGGCTTTAGAATATAATTTTAACGCCGATCTGGGCCTTTTCGGCGGGATCGTCTTCAGTGTGGAAGGACGCAACATCTCTCAATTTTACACGCCCACTTTAGCGCTGAGCTATACCTTTTAAAGGAAACGAAAAGACCAGGCTGAGCGTTTCTTCTCCGGGATTGCGGTGGCCCAAATGGGCGTTGGAAATATGGGCGATCTGCAAACCGATCCTGGCCCCTGTCCTTACTTCAAAGCCTAAAGTCAGGGTCGAACGGAACTCCAGGGGAAAGCCCAGGTTCTTGCCGCCGCCTTCGTGGTAATAGCCGGCGGAAATCGAAGGAATCACAACCAGGGGGCTGCACGGCAGGTCCAAAGCCAGCCCGCCGTAAAGATAGGAAGCGCCCTTAAAAGTCTGTAAAGCACCTAAAAGAGGATGGAAATAACAAAAGGAAGCCGCCGCTTCATATTCCAGTCTAATTTCCCCCGTCCGGTGGCGCTCACGCAAGAAATCAAACACTCCGCCGCTCAAAGTCAGGTAAGGGCAAAAAGCCCCAAGCCCCAGGGGCAAAGAAAAAATAAAAAGATAAAATGCTGCTCTTAAAATCAACCTTTTAACCATTTTGACCAACCTTGCTTTAAAAAAGAATTTGCCAAAAAAAAACTTTATGTTTAACTTTTTTTCCATTTAACCGCTTTGATTTAAAAAATGCTGTCGTTTGCTGTTTTTTTTCTTTGCTGTGCTTTTCGTATTTTGGGAGGCGAGCTGTTTTTTGACTATTACCAAATTGAAAAACTAGAAGCCGAAACCATCATTTTGAATGACCATTCAGTCTGGCAAACCTCGCTGGAAGACGCCCTCGAGCTGAAAAACTTTCAAACCGGCGACCGGATAATTATAACCGCCAATTCCAGCTGGTACGACTGGTGGGCCTATCCTGAATATGCTTTCCGCCTTATCAACCAAAGGACCCAAAGCTCCATCAACCTGAAAAACCGGCTTGGCCCCATGATCGACAATCCTTTCAGCCGCTATGTGGTTGCCCTGGACCAAAACCGTATAACTTTAAGCGAAAATCTGGCTTTTCAGCTCCAAACCGAAGATGCCTCCTTTTACCAAGCCTGGGCCGCCGGCGACCTGATTTTTATTGGTAAAAATGCCGAAAAACTCACCAGCTTTCCCTGGCTTTTAATTAATTTCAGCACGAACTCTGCGGTTCGCGCCCAATCTGCGAGGTAATATGCCCTCTTGTAAAAACATTTCAGCTTCCATCTCTCCTGACGCCTCTCCTAAAGAACCGATCCAAAAACCGGCGCGAAGAAAAATAAAACACCCCCTGAACCTGGCCATCCCCTCCTTTAAAGGCTCGCACCGCAGCCAGATCATCCAAAAAATTATCCGCCTGGTTATTTTTATCTTCAGTGAAATTGTCGCCTCGTTCGTGTTTTTACCAATCCGTCCAGCGCTCGTTCTTTCCTCTTTAGCCGGCCTTTCGACAGCCGCTTTCGGTTTTTTTTGGCTCAAAAACACCCCCTATCCAATAAAAAGCCACCGTTAAAACTGAAAAAAAACGCCACCTAAAAAATTCAAAAAAAAATTTGAAAAAAAACAGGCTGTTAAGCATAATTCCGAAGCCAAAAAAAACATAAAGAGTGGCGAAAGCAAAAGTTCCTTTGTTTTTCCATCTTGCGGAGTTTTCAATGTCCAGTATTGCTTCTTCCAGCATCCCAGTTATACTTCAGCCGGACCGGTTTCATACTCCCCGCCGAAAACTGAAAATCGCCCTTTTAATTTCCCTCATCGCCCTTTCCTCTTTTTTATCGATCGCTTCTTTTTACAGCGCTTCTTTTGTTTTGGCCCTTTCCAATACCTGCATCTTCACTATTTTAACCGCAGCAATCGGCTTTTTTCTGATCAGGCCCAAAAAAAATTCTAAAACCGCCGCTGCATCCGAAACGGCTTCTCCCGCCCCCAGAAGATCCCGTCTGTCTTCGCAAAGATCGCGCTCCCGCACTTACAACCCCACCTTGGAAAGGGTTAAATTAGACATGGAATTTGATCCGGCGCCAAATGGCGGCGCCTATGCCCCAGCCCCTTCCGGACTTGGCTCTCAGCCCAAGGCCGGACGTAATCCATCTGATTTTTTACACCCCCAGCATGCTCTGCGCCCACGCTCTTTTAGCGTTTCCTGCATACCGCGCCAACATTCGCCCCTGGCCGAAAATCCAAACCCAAAATAACCACCTTAAACCCATGACCGAAAACACCAGGCTCTGCTATCGCTGCCAAGCGGTTTTGGAAGATAAAATTTCTTTCCGCTCCCTTTGTCCGAAATGCGGAACCGATCTACATGTCTGCCTTAGCTGCCGGTTTTACCTGCCAGGGAAACCATCCGACTGCCTGATTCCGGAAATCGACAAAATCACCGACAAAGAAAAAAACAACTTTTGCGAAGAATTTTCCTATCAAACCGCCATCAAGTCACAACCCGTCCCGTCCCAGGAAGCGGTCGTCAAAAAACTTTTCAAAGAAGAAAAACTGGAAAAGCCCAAAAAATTCACGGACCTTTTTCCGGACTAAAAACCCGGCCGCCTAAAAACCCAAAATCTTTTTAAAAGCCCTTACGCATAAAACTGAAGAATGTTTTCCGCCGCCTTTTGAGCCATGGCCCGGCGGCACTCGAAAGTCGAAGTCCCCAGATGGGGCGTAATCAAACAGTTTTTAAAGTTCAAAAGCGGATGGCCGGAAGGCAAGGGCTCGGGATCGCTGACATCCAGGGCCGCTCCGCGGATCAGCCCCTCCTGTAAAGCCCGGACCAAATCGTCGGTTTTTATAACCGGTCCGCGGGCCAGGTTCAAAATCAACGGCTTTTTTTTCATTTTCTGAAACGCCTTCCAATCAATCAGGCCCAGGGTCTGAGGAGTTAACGGCACATGCAAAGAAAGATAATCCGAAGCGGCCAAGAGCTCTTCCAAACTGAGGGCCCTCTGAAAATCTGGAGAAGCCGGGGCTGCAAAGCGCTGATAGTACAAAATTTTTAAACCGAAAGGCCGGGCCCTTTCGGCCACCGCCCGGCCAATCCGGCCAAGGCCCAAAAGGCCCAGGGTCTTGCCCCGGAGCTCTTCCCCGACCAAAACTTCCGGGTCCCACTCTTTCCAACCAGCCTGTATAAAAGCTCCGGCTTCCGCCAAACGGCGGCAAAAGCCCAAAAGCAGGGCCAAAGTTAAATCAGCTGTCGAATCGGTAACAATATCCGGCGTATTAAAAACCTTAATCCCCAAAGCTTCGGCCGCTTTAGTATCAATGTTGTCCAGCCCGGTCGCATAGTTGGAAATAACTTTGACTTTGGCCATTTTTAAAAGCTCGGGCCCGATCCGGTCGACAAAAGTAGTTAAAATGGCATCATTTTCTTCCAACGCCCGCTTTAGGTCGGCCGAAGCCAAAACCGGGCCCGGGTTTTCTTCCACAGAAAAAAAGCGGCTTTTCAGAAGCTCTTTGGCAATCGGCGGCAATTTGCGGGTCAGATAAACTTTTTTTTTCAGCATAAAAAGCCTTTTCGGCAGTTAAAAAAATAAATTGTAAAGCAAAAAAGTTTTCTTTTAAACGAGAAAAAACCAGCTTTTAAAACCGGAGGAAAGCTTCGGCCTGAAGATTCAAAAAACACAAGATTAGCGGTTTTTCAGGGCCGGATGAAAAAACTCTAATTCAAAAGCATGGGACCCGATCAGGCCGGTGTCCCGGTAGCTGACCTTGATGCGAATACGCTCATGGGGAGTGCTCAGCCAATAGCCATCGGCATGGCGCCGCAGGTTTAAAATTGTCTCAGAGCTGCCCAGAATCTCTTCCAGGCGCGGATCGTCCAAAATCGCTTTTATCTCCTCTTTGCTTTGAAAAAACGGGGGCAGGACGGCAAAAAAGGAAAAAGGCAATCCCGCAAGCGCCAAGCCAAACAAAAAAAATCTGACTGAGCGGACCATAAAAAAACCTCCCGTGTTTTAAAAGCTTTTCATGTTAACCTTTTTTTCAATAAAAGCCCAAAAAGAAAAACCATTGCTTTTCATCTCACAATCTCCGATCATAGATCCTTAAAACTAAAAAGGTTTGCTCGGTTAAATCCGTCTTGGGCTAAACTAAACGGCCCAAACTTAAAAAGTCAAAAACAAGCACAAATTAAAAAACATATGAAAAAGCCGCTTTCGGTTTTCATGCTGGCCATGATGAACCTTGGAGCCATCTGCAACATTGCCAACCTGCCCTATACGGCCCAGCATGGTTTTTCTTCCCTGTTTTACTATGCCCTGGCCCTCCTGGTTTTTTTTCTTCCCGTGGCCCTGATTTCAGCTGAGCTGGCCACCGGCTGGAGCGAAAAGGGCGGCGTTTATGTCTGGGTCAAAGAAGCGCTCGGCATTAAGGCCGGATTTGTCGCCATCTGGCTGCAGTGGGTAGAAAATGTCATCTGGTATCCGACGATTTTAGGCTATATGGCCACCACCCTGGGCTATCTGATCGACCCCCGTCTGGCCGAAAACAACCTGTTTGTTTTTTTTACCGTTTTAACCATTGTCTGGCTCGTCACCTTTTTAAATTTTTTCGGCATGAACATCTCCAGCTGGCTGATCACTTTATGCGTTGCAATCGGCATTTTTATTCCTGCCGCTTTAATCATTCTTTTCGGAATCCTTTGGATCTGCTCCGGCCATCCTCTGGAAATCACCTACAGCTTCAGCCATTTCCTGCCTCCTTTAAAAGCCTTTAGCTCCTATTCGATCTTTGCCGGAATGCTTCTGATCTTCAGCGGCCTGGAGGTTTCCGCCGTGCACGCCCAAGAAGTAAAAAATCCGCGCAAAGACTATCCCAAGGCCATCCTGCTTTCCACCATTTTAATCTTCCTGATCCTTTCCGCCGCTGCTCTTGCCATCGCTACCGTCGTGCCTAAAGCCCACATCCAGCTGGCCACCGGAACCATCGAAATGATGCGTTATTTTCTAGCGGACTTTCATTTAAGCTATCTTTTGCCGGCCATTGCGCTTTTAATGTTTGTCGGTGCTTTCGGCATGGTCTCGACCTGGATCATCGGCCCCTCAAAAGGGCTGCTGGCTACTGCTTTGGACGGCGAACTGCCGCCCTCTTTGCAAAAAACCAACCGCAAAGGAGTGCATGTCGGCATCCTGGTCTTTCAGGCCCTGATCATTTCAGCCCTCGCTTCCATTTATATTTTTCTGCCCTCGATTTCCGCTACCTACCAGCTGC
>JBAZHS010000014.1:0-14453 GCA_041652275.1 Parachlamydiales bacterium | reverse complement strand
CTATTAATTTATTGGCTGAAAAAGTGGGGCAACCTGGACTTGAACCAGGGACCGACGGGTTATGAGTCCGCTGCTCTAACCAACTGAGCTATTGCCCCTTTGACTTTTTTCAAAATATTATCAAGCAAACAGGGATAAAGCAAGCTTTTCTGCAAAAACCTTTGATTGATAAATGCTTAAAAGTATATACAAAGAAAAAAAGGGTGGAAATACCAGTATGCGCTTGAAGTTTTTAGCTTTATTGGCTTGTATGGCTTTTTCGGTTTTTGCGTCTTCTCAGGAAGAATACGAAAAAGGCAAACTGGCCGGGCTTTCCAGGTCCGATAACCTTCCCAATGAAGCGCTTAAAGGAGCAAGCGATTCTTATTTCGAAGGCTATATTCAGGCGCTTTTGGATATTCATTATTATGAGTATCAAGTAGTGGTAATTGTTAAAGAACATAAGGTCTGGTTGGCCAACCTTTCGAAAAATGAGCTGATTGCCCAGTCGATTGTTGCTTTTGTCAAAGATATTCCCGGAGTTGAGGAAGTGCAGGTTTTAAACGGCGTTCCGCCCAAAGAGCTGGTTAAACGGGAAAAATATGTGGAAAGGCCGCAGGTCAGGGGCATCTGGTTTCCACAGACAACCGAGCTCTATCAGCCGATGATCGCTTCTCCCAGATGCGTGACCTATTCGATCAATTACCGCGCTTATGATAAGGTTATGGGGCGTAAAAGCGTTTCAATTTCCATGGGCGATGATTTTCCCGTTTTTCGCTGGTTGGACATCTCCAGGTGGAGGGGTGATCTGCAGGTTGGTATTGAGGCCTGCATGTGGGCGGTTTTTAATCTTGACCCCCATCCTGATCTATATGGAGGAACGGAGCTGGTCAACACTGATTTTTATGTCGGTATTCCTCTGAGCTTTGCAACCAATAAATGGTCTTTTAAAGGGCGTGTTTACCATATCTCTTCCCATGTGGGCGACGAGTTTTTGGAAAACCATCCGTCTTTTTTCAGAAAAAATCCCAGCTACGAAGCAGTGGATTTTTTTATGTCTTTTCAGGCCCGGGAGCATCTTCGGCTTTACGCCGGTCCGGGTTTCATTTTGCATAGCGATAACAGCTTTCCCATGAAAAAAGGCTATGTCGAATATGGTACTGAGATCCGCTTTTTGGGCTATAAGTTTTATTATCACCGGCTTTATGGCAACTGGGTGGTGGCGGCCCATTTCCGCAATTGGCAGTATCTAAAATGGGATTTTGACGGTACTTTTCTTTTGGGATATGAGTTTAGCAAGCTGCAGGGCGTTGGACGTAAAATCCGTTTTCTAACTACCTGCCATACCGGTTTTTCGGTGGAAGGGCAGTTTTCAAGGCAAAGAACAACTTACGGACAAATCGGCTTTTCTTACGGTTTTTGATTGGAGACAATGCAAAAACCGTCTTGGTAGACGGGTCCGTTTTTGCCGATCGGAAGTTTGCCGGAAAAGAATTTTTCCAAAACTGAGATTCCTTCTTCGGCTTTTTGGATCGAATAAAAACAGTTCGAGACCCATTCTGAGCCTTTGATCGTACCTTCTTTGAGGTTGCACTGGAAGCGGCTGGTGACCTTTTGCTTCCAGTATTCGGCGGGGCCAAAAAGCAAAATGGGATTGGCGGCGGTCGAGCCGACTTTGCGGCGGACCTCTTCCAAGCTGTATTCAAAGTCGGTACCATAGCCGCCGGGCAGGCAGATCGGAATGTCTAAATGGAATTCAGCCTGGCGTTCGATCAGATGGTCTAAGCGATAGGTCATTTTGGCATCTATATAGGGGTTGGCGAATTGTTCGCGCACGACCGAGCCGTCTTTTGAGCGGAAATCAACAATGTTGGCACAAGAAAGCAGGTTAAGCTCTTTGGCCACCTGGTTGCCCACTTCCATGGCTCCCGGCCCGCCGCCGGTGACAAGCGCTATCGGCGTATCGGGATTTAGCAGGGGGTGGGTCATCTTTTCCTTGAGCTTTAAGACCCCAAAAAGCAGTTTTTTCAGCTCTTCGCCGAAAGAGCCGGCCAGGAGGTTCGAGCCGTAGATGCCGAAAAAGGTGGCTTTCATAAATGCCTCGACCAGGTTGACAGGCACAAACATGCCGGCGTCTTTTTCTGCTTTGACCACATATTTTAACAGATGGTGCGAGCCTTCGTCGACCCAGAAAACCGGCAGGGCGAATTTGGCCAGGTCCAAAAGAAAGGCCCGGTCTTCGTGTGAAAAATAAATGTCCGATGAACGGGACGGGAAATTGAAATAAATGGCTTTTAAACAGCGCTGGACAGAGGGGGAAAGTAAAAGCCTTTTCATGACCGGAGAGGGGAAATAGCGGCATAGCAGGATGCCTTGAGAGGTGATGATGTCGTTTTCCATGGCCTTAAGGATCGGATAGATGGGCTGCTGCTCGATGTACTTGTCGACTAAAAAGGCCTGCCGGGTAGGCTGGGTCAGGCCGGGGAAAGCTTGTTTGTAGACTTCTTTGGCGATCCAGTCTTCTTTGGCCAGTGTTTCCAGCTGGGTGCCTTTGACAACATAGGTTGCGGTGAGAAGGTCCTGCGGTTCGGGATCGGTTTTAAAAGCCTTAAAGAGGGCTTCGGGATTTTCCAGCTCGTTTTGCAGCTGGTCGCGGTCTTCGAAAAAAACGTGCTCGCGGTGGGGCTCGAGGGTATAAAATTCCAGCGGCATCGTTTCCAGGATCTCGCCGCTTTCGCCGAAGAGCTCATAAATGTTGCCGGAAGCGGTGGTAGTGGGGGAAAGCACATTGGCTGAAGTGTGCTTGTAGCCGGCCGGCAGCATTTTGTCGGCGACTTTGGCAAAAACGGTGCGGATATGCAAAGGCTCGGTTTTTACCAGCAGGATCTCATTTTTTTGGGTTTGGGGCAGAAGGTTTTCATCCCAGGTCTGGTAGATGGGCAGCATTTCGCGGGTCTGATACTTGGAAGAAAGCAGCATTTTGGCCAGGGCCGGCAGGAAGGAAAAAATTGCTTTATCGTATTTGACCACGCCTTTTTTTAAAGGGAGAAAGGCAATCGTGTAGCCTTCGACTTTTTCCAGTATCAGATCGTCCCTGCCATTGGGGCCGCCCAGGGCTAAAAGGGGCTGGCCTTTTTTATCGCAGCGCCCGAACATGCGCATCAGGTAGTAGGGGTCGCGGACCTTCCTGGTTTCGTCGGCGGCAAAAAGTTTGCCGATCAGGGCGCCTTTTTCCAGCAGCTTTAAAAGCTCTTCGGCGATTTTAGAATAGGTTTGCAGCTTGAGCGCAACTTCGGCGGATTCTTTTTTAGGGAAAAGGGTAAAATCCAAAGTTTCCGAGGTGAAGCCGATTTGGGCCAAGGTGCTTTTTAGGTTAAAAAAAACATGTTTTTTTTCGATTTTATAGCCGGCGAAAAAGGGAGAAATGTTTTTGATTGAAACGGTAACTTCAGCGCTTTTTTCATCTAAAAGTTTAATTGACTCAATCTGTCCGTCGGGGGTGGTCAGATCATAGTGGGCGGAATAAAGATAACTTTTCATTTTTTTTAATTTTGTTACATTTTAAGTTTTATTCTAGCTTATAATTCGAAAAAAGGAAAGATGGCTTTTTTGCCTTTGTAAAGGAGACGAAAGATGGTAAGAGCAAAAAGTTTTGGTACCCATGACGGGAATTTTCATGCCGACGAGGTCACGGCCTGCGCTTTGCTTGTGAGCTTTGGTTTGATCCGGCGCTCTTTGATTTTCCGCACCCGGGACGAAAAGATTTTAAAAGAATGCGACTATGTCTGTGATGTCGGCGGTATTTTGGATTTTCAAAAAAAACGTTTCGACCACCATCAAAATACTTACCGGGGACGACAAAGCTCGGCCGGGATGGTCCTGCAGTACCTAAAAGAAAAACAGGTCATTTCCGAGGGATTTTACCATTATTTGAACGACACCTTTGTCAGGGGGGTTGATCTGCATGATATCGGCAAGATCGAACCGGTGCAGGGGGTGGCTACTTTTTCCCAGATTATTTCCAGTTTTTTACCGGTGGAATATGTGGCTGGCGACCGGGATTTGGACCGGACCTTTCAAGAAGCCCTGGATTTTGTGTTAAAATACCTGCAAAGGCTGAAACGGCGCTTTGCTTTAATGGAAAAAAACCGGCGTTTGATCCGTTTGAAAATGCAAAAAAAAACTAACTGGCTTTTTTTGGATAAGGCTTTTGCCTGGCTGGAGCCTTTTTTTCTGGAAGGTGGAGAAAACCATCCGGCCCTTTTTATCGTTATGCCGTTAAAAGGCGAATGGAAGCTGAGGGCTATACCGCCGAGCTTGGAAAAAAGAATGCGGATGCGCCAGCCTTTGCCGAAAGCATGGGGAGGCGAGGAAGGCCGGAATTTCGAAAAGGTTTCCAAAATCAAGGGCGCCCTTTTTTGCCATAAAGGGCTTTTTGTGGCCTTTTTTAAAACCAGGGCGGCAGTTTTAAAGGCGGTAAAAATAGCGTTGAAAAACCAGGAGAAAAACGATGAAAAGCCTGTTTAAAAAAATTATCGACGGCGAGCTGGCGGCGGAAAAAGTCTTTGAAAACGAGCGTCTTTTGGCGATTAAGGACAAATATCCGATTGCGCCGGTCCACTTGCTGATTATTCCGAAAAAGCAGATTCCCTCTTTGCAAAAAATGGCGAAAGCCGACCTGGCTTTGATGGCGGAAATTGTTGAAGTGGCGCAAAAATTGGCTGAAGAGTTCAAGGTGGCGGACGGCTACCGTCTTCTGACCAATAACGGAGCTTCGGCCGGCCAGTCCATTTTTCATTTGCATTTTCATTTGATCGGCGGCCGGCAGCTAGGGGCGATGGGATGAACCAAAAGCTTGGCCTTTTTGTTTGGCTTTTAGCAAACGGCGGTTTGGTTTTACCGGTTTGGGGAGAATCCGGAAACTTAAAAGAAGCGGCAGCCGTTTCCGCGAACGGAGCGCTTTTGGAACAAAGGGCCTTAAGTTCGGTTTTGGAAAAAAAGGCGGTTTCGGAAAAAGAATTTTTAAAGCAGATCGAAAACCATTTTATCGTGGAAGATTATTTTTCCGCTTTGCAAACGGCTTCTTTGGCGAAAAAAACTTATCCCTCTTCGCATCGCTTGAAAACGGCTTATCTGAGTGCTTTGGCCAGGGCCGGCAAAGAAAAGAGGGCTTTGCTTGAGCTGAAAGAAAACGGTTTTGAGGAGTGCTCAAAAGAAGCCGGCTGCCTACAGGAGATTAGCTGGGCGATTTTAAAAAAGGGGGCGCTTTCTTCGCAGTACTCTTTGAAACTGGCTGCTTTGATTGGCATGGCCCTGACCCGCGAAGCGAAAGCTTTGCCCTTTTTATTGGAGAATTTGGAAGGATCGAACGCTCTTTTGAAGCATTTGAGCTTGCATCTGAGCGGTTATTTTCCCGATCAGGCCGTCAAAGACAAGCTTTCCTGGCTTTTGGAAAACGAAAAAAATTGGGCGCTTAGATTGCAGGTTATCCAGGCGGTTGGAAAGTTGAAAATGAAGGAAAAAACGCCGGAGCTGAAAGCGGTTTTGGGCAATGAAAGAACAACTTTTGAAGAGAAGGGCGCGGCGATTGAAGCCCTGGTGCAGATGTACGACCGGCTGGACAGCTGTCAGCTGAGACTGCTGTTAAATTCGCCGCTTTCCGGTTTAAGGCAGCTGGGGCTTGAGCTGGCCGCTTATTTTCAACTGCCGGAAGTGAAAACAGAGGTTTTAAATTTAGCCGATGATGATGCCTTTTCAGTGCGTTTTTCCGCTTTGGAAGCTTTGTCTTTATACTATAAGGACCTGTTGCCGAAAAAAGCTTTGGAAACTGTACTTTTAAAACGGTTGGGCGATGCCCATCCGCGGGTCGGTTTGGAAGCTGCTCTGGTTTTGCTTTTTTTGGATCCGAAAACCGGAAGAGGCGCCTTTGAAAAGTACCTTTTTTCCGCCGATCTGGAAGTGGCCCGGCTGGCCGCGGGCCGGTTAAAAAAAGCCGGCCGGAGAGGAGTGGAAATTGCCCGCTACGGATTGCAAAAATGCCAGGACCGCTTTGTACGGGCCAACCTGGCTTTGGCCTTAATTGCCCAGCGCCGGGAGCTTGTTTTGTGCTGTAAAGTTTTGGAAGATTGCTTGGATCGCAAAAAAGAACTTTGGATGTGGCAAGAAGGCATTTTGGCTCCCAGTCAGGTCCGGCATGTTTTGGAACTGCCCGGCTATCCGTTATACATTGACCAGAAAGTCCAGCTGGATTTGCTGCTTTTGCTCTCTAGTCTGGGAGACGGCAGGGCGCCGGAGCTTTTGAAAGCCTTTTTAACCCAGAAGGCCGGCGGGCCGACCAGTTTTGCCGTTTGGGCGCTTTTGCAAGAGGGTAAAATGCAGGAAAGCGCTCTGATTTATGGACTTTTGGAAGATAAAGATCCGGCGGTCAGAGTCGGAGCGGCTTTGATTTTGGCTATTTTCCATAAGGATAAGAGCGTGCTTTCGATTTTAGAAAAGGCCTATAGCGAGGCGGGGCATGATTTAAAATTGGAAATTTTGGGGGCTTTGGGCTTCATCGGCTCCCAGAGCTCTTTGCCTTTTTTATTGAAAGCTCTCGACGAGCCTTTGCCGGTTTTGCAGATTGCCGCTGCGGCTGCTTTAATCCAGATTACAAAAGCTTAAAAAATTTAAAGCACTGGTTTTTTTAACTGTTTTTGGGCCAGCGAGCGCATTTTTTTATACATTGATCCCAAACCGCCGGAACGCAGGGGGGAAAGGATTGTGTTTAGCCCAAGCTCATTTAAAAAAACCGGCGGGTGTTTTAAGATTGTTTCCGGCGTTTCTTCATTGTAAATACGGAAAAGCAGAGCGATTAGGCCGGCGGAGATCAGGGCGTCCGAACTGCCCTGAAAATGCATTTTTCCGTCCGTGCAGGAGGCGGTTAAATAAGTGGCGCTTTGGCAGCCTTCGACCCGGTCCAGCTCTTTTTTGGCTTTTTCGGGAAAGGGTTCCAAAGACCGTCCAAGCTCCAGGATGAGGCTGTATTTTTCCTCGCGGTTAGAAGCGCGGTTAAAAAAAACTTTAATTTCACTGATTTTTTTTTCTAGCGTATCTGTCATGTTTTTTTTTGATCTTTCAAGAGTCTTTTTAACAAGTTTGGCTTTTTTAGGAAAACTTGGGCAAGCACTTTTTTTTAACTTTAAAACCTGTTGACATTAATGTGAAAACAATGTTTTATTGTAGTAATAAATATCTGGTTTTCAAGCACTCATATGGGAAAAGAGGAAACAATCAAGATCAACGGCGCCGTCGAAGAGCTTTTGCCAAACATGACTTTTCGGGTAGTTTTGGAAAATGGGATGACCGTTTTAGCTCATCTTTGCGGAAAAATGCGGATGAGGAACATTCGGGTCTATGCAGGCGACAAGGTGACCGTGGAAATGTCCCCTTACGACCTGACCAAGGCGCGAATTATTTACCGTCTTAAGTAAAAGGGGTTGATTTTATTTAAATATAAAGTTAATCTTATGTGCTTTCATGAGCGAGATATTTTATTGTCGCATGCCCAGATAGCTCAGTGGTAGAGCACTTGCATGGTAAGCAAGCGGTCGTAGGTTCGACTCCTATTTTGGGCAAAGCAGAAAAAAAATAAAACAGCGGAGAAAAGCGGAGGAATTGAAGGATGGCTAAAGAAGTCTTTAAAAGAAGTAAACCCCACGTTAACATTGGCACAATTGGGCACGTTGACCATGGTAAAACCACATTAACGGCCGCAATTACCAAAGTACTGTCAAACAAAGGGGGCGGAAAATTTCGTGATTACGCCTCGATTGATAACACTCCCGAAGAAAAAGCGCGCGGCATTACGATTAACGCTTCGCACGTTGAGTATGAAACAGACAAACGCCACTATGCCCACGTCGATTGCCCGGGCCACGCCGATTATGTCAAGAACATGATTACAGGTGCAGCTCAGATGGACGGAGCGATTCTGGTAGTGGCGGCGACTGACGGCCCAATGCCGCAAACCAAAGAGCATGTACTTTTAGCCCACCAAGTCGGTGTTCCGGCCATTGTGGTTTATCTGAATAAAATGGATATGATCGGCAAGGGCGATGAAGAGCTGGTTGATTTGGTTGAAATGGAGCTGACCGAGCTTTTGGAAGACAAGGGCTATAAAAACGTACCGATTATCCGCGGTTCGGCCTTGAAAGCATTGGAAGGCGATCCAGCGGAAGAAAAAAACATCGAAGCCCTGATGAAAGCGGTCGACGAGAAGATCCCTGATCCTCTCCGTGAAGTTGATAAGCCTTTCTTGATGCCGATCGAAGACGTTTTTTCCATTTCTGGACGCGGCACGGTTGTGACCGGCCGGGTAGAAAGAGGCGTGGTTAAACTAAATCAGCCCCTGCAGATTGTCGGTCTAAGGGAAACCAGAGAGACTGTTGCTACTGGTCTGGAAATGTTTAACAAGATTTTGGATGAGGCCAGAGCTGGCGAGAACGTCGGCGTCTTGTTAAGGGGCTTGGAAAAAGCTGATGTGGAAAGGGGCATGGTCTTGGCGCAGCCCGGCACCTGCAAACCGCACAAGAAGTTTAAAGGCACGGTTTACATTTTGACCAAGGAAGAAGGTGGGCGCCATAAGCCTTTCTTTACCGGATATCGTCCGCAGTTCTATTTTAGAACAACCGACGTAACCGGCACGGTCGCTCTTCCGGAAGGAACCGAGATGGTAATGCCTGGCGACAACGTAGAACTCTCCTGTGAGCTGCTGGTTCCGGTAGCCATGGAAGAGGGTATGCGCTTTGCGATCCGCGAAGGCGGCCGAACCATCGGCGCCGGTACGGTGACCAAAATTGTTGAATAAGATCTAAAAAGATCTTAGGGTGTGTAGCTCAGCTGGTAGAGCAGCGATCTCCAAAGTCGCGGGCCGGGGGTTCGAATCCCTCCGCACTCGTTTTAGAAAGAAGTAAAAAATTATGGAAGAAAAGTTACCTTATTTACGAAGCGTCCAACAGGAAATTAAAAAGATCAGCTGGACTTCAAAAGATGAGCTGATTTTAGGAACCAGGGTGGTTGTGGTCTCGACCTTTGTTTTTGGCATGGCCATTTATTTTGCCGACCTGGGTATTCGTTTTGTTCTGGCCTTTTTGAACCGGTTAGCCCTTTTGGCAGGTGGGTGAAGATGCATAAATGGTATGTTGTGCAGGTTATGTCCAGCCATGAGAAAAAGGTTAAGAAAACGATTGAGGAGAATAAAGAAAAAAGCGGTTTTGGCGCGGTGATTGAAACTGTTTTGATCCCGACCGAAAATGTGTCTGAAGTTAAGGGCGGACAGCAGAAAATTTCCGAAAAGCGCATCTGGCCGGGATATGTGCTGGTAAAAATGGATTTGAATGACGACGTTTGGATTTACATCCGCAATACCAACGGCGTTTTGGGCTTTTTGGGCGGAGAAAAACCGGTTCCCCTGGCTGATGAGGAAGTCGATCAGATTTTAAAAGAACTGGAAGACCGCAAGAGCGGGGTTGTCCAAAAGCATAAAGTGGAAATTGGCAACCAGGTAAAAATTACCGACGGCGTCTTCGTGAATTTTACGGGCACCGTTTTGGAAGTGAACCATGAAAAGGGACGTCTGGCTGTGCTGGTTTCGATCTTTGGTCGGGATACGCGGGTGGATGATCTGGAATTCTGGCAAGTAGAACAAGTTACAGGTGAATAAAATGGCCAAGAAAAAAGTAATTAAAGTTATTAAACTGCAGATTCCGGCGGGAAAAGCTAATCCGGCGCCGCCGATCGGGCCTGCTTTGGGCGCCGCAGGGGTCAACATTATGGCTTTCTGCAAAGATTTTAATGCGAAGACCCAAAAAGAGGGCGATGTTATTTTGCCGGTTGTGATCGAAGTTTACAGCGACAAGAGCTTTACTTTTCAGACCTTTCAGCCGCCGATGGCCAAACTGATTTTGAAGGCTTTGGGCGTTGAATCAGGCTCGAAAGTTCCCAATCGGGAAAAGATTGGCAAGCTGACAGTTAAACAAATGGAAGAAATTGCAGATAAAAAAATGCCCGATTTACGCGTCAGTTCCAAAGCCGCTGCCATGCAGTGCGTCAAAGGGACTGCCCGTTCGATGGGCGTCGATGTGGAAGGTTAATTATGGTCACCAAGCGTTTTAAAAATATTAATAAATTGATTGAAGGCAAGCAAGACAAGGCCCTGCCAGTTGCGGAAGCTCTTGAACTTTTGAAAAAATGCCCGAAAACCAAATTCGATGAATCAGTGGAACTTTCTGTCAAGCTGGGCATCGATTCCAAAAAAGCCGACCAGCAGGTCAGGGGAACAGTTTCTTTGCCTCACGGTACCGGTAAGAACATACGGGTTTTGGTTTTCGCCAAAGGCGAAAAAATTAAAGAGGCTCTGGCGGCCGGAGCTGAAGAAGCGGGCGATGAGGCCTTGGTGGAAAAGGTCAAAGGCGGTTTTGAAGCTTTTGATGCGGTCGTAGCGACCCCGGAGATGATGCGTGAAGTCGGCAAACTGGGAAAAATTTTAGGCCCCAAAGGGCTGATGCCTGCTCCAAAGGCCGGTACGGTAACCAATGAAGTGGGAAAAACCGTGAAAGAATTAAAAGCCGGTAAAGTCGAGTTCAAGGTTGACAAGAACAATCTGATTAACAACATGGTGGGCAAGCTTTCTTTTTCTTCCGAGAATTTAACGGCCAATATCCGCGCTTTCATGGAAGCGCTGCAAAAAGCCAGGCCCAGTTCCGCCAAAGGCGTTTTCCTCCTTTCCCTATATATGTCTTCAACGATGGGGCCGGGTTTTAAAATTGATCTGGCATCTTGCCTAACCCTTTAAAAAGAGATTAATATGAGACCGGAAAAACAGCTGCTTTTAGATGAACTAAACGAAAAGATTAAAGGCGCCAAGGCGCTGGTTGTAACCAAATACCAAAAACTCTCCCCCGACCTTTCCTGGAACTTTGCCAAGACCTGCGCTGCGCAGGGCTGCTTTTTTGAAGTTGTTAAAAAACGGATTTTAAAAAAGGCCTTGCAGGCTCATGGTCTGGAAGTTCAAACGGATGCGATGCCCGGACATATCGGGGTCTTTTTTATCGGCTCCGAGCCGATGGACGGCTTAAAGCTGATTTTTAAATTTAAAGAAGAGAACGATAAGGTTTTTGAATTTGTTACCGGCAAGCTAGAGGAAAAAATTTATGCTTCCCATGAGCTGGAAGAGCTGGCCCAACTGCCTTCGATGCAAGAGCTCAGAGCCCAGCTGCTCGCCGTTTTCGAAGCTCCGATGGCCCAGACAATTTCGATCTTGCAAAATGTTTTAGGCGGGCTCCTTTACTGTCTGGAAAATAAAAATCAAAAAGAATCAAGTTAAAAAAATAAGAGAGGTATAGTTGTGACTACAGAAAAAAATATTGACAAATTAGTGGAAGAACTGAGCACCCTTTCCGTTTTGGATATGGCCAAATTAAAAAAAGCTTTGGAAGATAAGTGGGGCGTTCAGGCCGCAGCTCCCATGGCTTTTGCCCCTGCAGCTGGAGCTGCTGCTGCCGCTCCCGTCGCTGAAGCGACTGAGTTCGAAGTGATTTTGGACGAAGTGCCTGCTGATAAAAAAATCGGGGTGATTAAAGTGGTCAGGGAAGTGACCGGACTAGGACTGAAAGAAGCTAAAGAACTGGTAGAAGGAGCGCCTAAATCAGTTAAAAAGCCTGTGTCTAAAGCTGAAGCGGAAACGATTGTTAAGCAGATTAAAGACGCTGGCGGCAAAGCTTCGCAGAAAGGGCTCTAATTTAGTTTTAGCTCTTCCAGATTTTCAGGAGCAAAGGCATTTTTGCTGTTTGCTCCTTTGGCATTAGATCAGGCAGCCGAAAAAAAAGAATAAAAAAACCCTTTTCACGGAGCGAGCAAGATGCTGAAAAAGCCCCCCCACAGGGTGAGTTTTAAAGATAGTCAGGAAATCATTGATTTACCCAACCTGATTGAGATCCAGATCAAGTCCTTTAAGCAGTTTTTGCAGGCCCACCTTCTGCCGCATGAAAGAGAAAATGTCGGGCTGCAAGAGGTTTTCAACGAGATCTTTCCGATCAAGTCTTACGATGAAAAGACGGTTCTGGAATTTCTTTCCTATACCCTTGGAGTGCCGAAATATACTCCGGAAGAGTGCATCCGCCGGGGCATTACCTACAATGTCACTTTAAAAGTAAAATTCCGCTTAACTGATGAGACCGGCATTAAAGAAGAAGAAGTTTACATGGGCACCATGCCGGTGATGACCGAAAAAGGCACCTTTATTATCAACGGTGCCGAAAGGGTTGTCGTTTCCCAGCTTCACCGGGCGCCGGGCATTTCCTTTGAAAAAGAAAGGCACAGCAAAGGCAATATCCTTTATTCTTTCCGAATTATTCCCTACCGCGGCAGCTGGCTTGAAGCTTCCTTCGACTCCAATGATCTGATTTATATTTTTATCGACCGTAAAAAACGCCGCAAAAAAGTTTTGGCGACTTCGTTTGTCAGAACTTTGGGCTATTCTTCCAATGCCGATATTTTGGAAGAGTTCTTCGATACCTGTAAAATTAAGCTGAAATCGGAAAAAGAATATTTGAACTATGTCGGCAAAATTCTGGCTGAAGATGTCATTGACGAGAAGACCGGCGTCGTTTTCGGCAAGAGCGCCGAAAAACTGACCACGGCTATGCTCAAACGGATGTTTGACGAGGGCATTCAGACGATCAAGATTGCAGAAAATGCTGATGATGGCCACCCGATCATTAAAATGCTCCTAAAAGATCCGACCGATTCGTATGAGTCGGCCTTAAAAGATTTTTACCGCAAGATCAGGCCCGGCGAGCCGGCAACCCTTTCCAATGCCCGTTCGGTCATTATGCGCATGTTCTTTGATCCGCGCCGTTATAATTTGGGCCGGGTTGGACGCTACAAACTGAATAAAAAGCTGTCTTTGGCCATCGATGAAGAGATTCTGGCGACCGTGATTTTGAAAAAAGAAGATGTTGTGGCTGCGTTGAAATATTTGATCAGCCTGCGTTTGGGCAGTGAAAAAGCTTCCGTTGATGACATTGACCATTTGGGCAACCGCCGTGTCCGTTCAGTCGGCGAGCTGGTCCAAAACCAGTGCCGTATCGGTTTGGCCCGGATGGAAAAGATCATTAAAGAAAGGATGAACCTTTTTGATTTCTCGGCTGACACAATGACGCCGGGAAAAATTGTTTCGGCCAAAGGCCTGGCCGGTGTTTTGAAAGATTTCTTCGGCCGGTCGCAGCTTTCCC
Organism: Parachlamydiales bacterium; assembly: GCA_041652275.1. GTDB lineage: Bacteria > Chlamydiota > Chlamydiia > Chlamydiales > SM23-39 > JBAZHS01. The sequence goes on along the minus strand of JBAZHS010000014.1, from coordinate 1,203 downwards.
AGTTCATGGACCAGACCAACCCCGTTTCCGAGCTGACCCACAAACGGCGCCTTTCCTGCCTGGGACCCGGCGGCTTGAACCGCGAACGGGCTGGTTTTGAAGTGCGCGACGTGCACGCTTCCCACTACGGCCGCCTCTGTCCGATTGAAACGCCGGAAGGGCCCAATATTGGTTTGATTACCTCGCTCTCTTCATTTGCCAAGATCAATGAGTTCGGTTTTATTGAGACCCCTTACCGGATTGTCCGCGAGGGCGTTGTGACTGAAGAAATTGAATATATGACGGCGGATGTTGAAGAACAGTGCATTATCGCCCAGGCCTCGGCAGCCCTGGATGAAAACAGCATGTTCAAGGAAAAATACTGTTGGGCCCGTTTCAATTCCGAAACGGCTTTGATCGAGACAACTAAAGTCACCCATATGGACGTTTCTTCCAAGCAGATGGTCTCGATCGTCGCCGGATTGATTCCCTTTTTGGAGCATGACGATGCCAACCGGGCCCTGATGGGCTCGAACATGCAGCGCCAGGGAGTGCCGCTTTTAAAGCCGGAGGCGCCGCTGGTCGGCACCGGTTTGGAGCTGCGCTCGGCCCGGGATTCCGGAGCTGTCGTGGTGGCCGAAGAAGACGGCACCGTTGAATATGTCGATGGTTTTCAGATTATTGTGGCGCCGAAAGACAACCCCCTGAAAAAAAGGACCTATCTTCTGAAGAAGTTTTTAGGTTCCAATTCCGGCTCTTGCATTAACCAGACGCCAATCTGTTCGGTTGGAGACAAAGTGCGGGTCAACGAAATTATCGCCGACGGTTCGGCGACTGACCGGGGCGAGATGGCGCTCGGCAAAAACGTGCTGGCGGCCTTTATGCCCTGGTGCGGATATAATTATGAAGATGCGATCATTATTTCTGAAAAACTGATCAAAGAAGATACCTATACCTCGGTTTATCTGGAAGAATTTGAGCTGACTGCCCGCGATACCAAGCTGGGCAAAGAAGAAATTACCCGCGATATTCCCAATGTTTCGGAAGAGATGCTTTCCAATCTGGGAGAAGACGGCATTATCCGGATCGGCGCAGAAGTGAAGCCGGGCGATATTTTGGTCGGCAAGATTACCCCTAAATCAGAGACCGAGCTTTCTCCGGAAGAGCGCCTTTTAAGGGCGATTTTCGGCGAGAAGGCCGCTGATGTCAAAGATGCTTCCCTGA
>JBAZHS010000013.1:0-14704 GCA_041652275.1 Parachlamydiales bacterium | reverse complement strand
ATTGGAAGGAGAAAGTTTTAAAAAGTTTTCAATTGCAGCAGAAGAAAGCCTGCGTTCCCGGTAAGGCTGAAGGTCGTTTCGGATCTGGGCGAGCATCCACTGGGGAAACGGTTTTTTTTGGACTTTGTTTAAAAACTCTTTGGACCAATTGGTTTTTTCCAGTTTTAATTTTTTGAAGGCCAGTTTTTTTTCCAGTTTTGGCTGCAGAAAAAAAAAGCCGCAGGCAGCTGAAGACAGCAGGAAAGCGAAAAGAAAAAATTTTGTTTTGGCTGAAACCATTTTTTTAATTGCCCGTCATCTTTTGATGTGCGAGCCTAAAATTCCCGAGAGCTTCATCATGTCGATGCCGGATTTTGAGTGAAAGACCTTGGCCAGTTTTTCATCCGGGACGATTTCCCGTCTGTTTTTAGGGTTCTGCAGCTTGTGCTCTTTAATATATTCCCAGGTTTTCTTGATGATCTCGCCTCTTGTCAAAGGCTCTTTGCCGACAATGGCGGCCAGCTCTTCGGAGACCTCGTATTTGCGGTTGACGCCCCTTTCGCCCTTCGGCCTTTTCACAAAAGCGGTCTTGGGATGGCTGGACCCATATTTTTTTTCCAGTTCGGAAGGGTCGTTGACCACGACATCGCAGTCCGGATAGTTCGAGCAGGAATAAAAGGGCTTGCCGAAGCGGGTCTTGCGCATAATGATTTTGCCGTCGCAGCCGAGCGCCGGGCAGGCGGGGGCGTCGAGAAGGGAAACCACTTTCTCGCCTTTTTTGGGTATGTTGACGATCCCCTGGCATTTGGGATAGTTCGAGCAGCCAAGAAAGGGTCCGAAGCGGCCGTGCTTGAGGGCCATGTCCGCGCCGCATTTGGGGCATTTTTGCTTCCATTCAAAATCTTCCGCGTAGTCTTCTTTCTTGAATTCCAAAGATTCCAAAGGAGCGGTGAAATCGCAGTCCGGATAATTGGAACAGCCGTAGAAATATTTATCTTTCGACCAGATTTTCAAAAGGGGCTTTTTGCATTTGGGGCATTTTTTATCGGTTTTCAGCTTGGGAACAGAAGCGGTCTTTTCGGCTTTGGCCACCATGGGAATAAAAGCATCCCAAAATTCTTTTAAAAGCGATTTCCAGTCCCGTTTGTTCTCGGCGACCAGCTCCAGGTCGTCTTCCATGGCCGAGGTAAAGCCGACATTCATGATAGCCGGAAAATTCTCTTCCAGCATGGCGGCGATGATCTTGCCTAGCTCGGTGGGCTTAAGGGTATTCTTGTCTTTGGAAGTGTATTCCCGGGAATGGATCTTGTTCATGATCGAAGCGTAAGTGGAAGGGCGGCCGATGCCCGATTTTTCCAGCTCTTTGACCAAAGAGGCTTCCGTATATCTCGGAGGCGCTTTGGTAAAGGACTGGGTAGTAGAAACCTCCTGCAGGAGGATTTTTTCTTTTTCTTTGAGCTCGGGCAAAAGAGCGGAATTTTCTTTGTCGGACAAAAAATCTTCTTTTTCTTCATAGACGGCTAAAAAGCCGGGGAACTTGATCAAGGAGCCGTTCGCCCTTAACAGCAGGCCGCTTCCGGTTATGTCCGCTGAAACGGTATCATAGATGGCCGATTCCATCTGGGAAGAGAGAAACCTTTGCCAGACCAGGCGGTAGATCTTGTATTGGTCGGTCGTAAGATAGCGCTTGAGCTTTTCCGGCGGGCGGTCCAGGCTGGTCGGCCGGATGGCCTCGTGGGCTTCCTGGGCGCTTTTTTTGCTGGCATAAAAACGGGGCTCTTTGGGCACATATTGTTCGCCGAAGTGTTTTTTGATGAAAGCTCTGGCCGAATGCACTGCTTCCGGCGTCACTTGCACCGAATCGGTACGCATGTAGGTGATCAGGCCCTCGGTGCCCTCGTCGCCCATATCAACGCCTTCGTAAAGGGACTGGGCGATCGACATGGTGCGGGAAACGGCGTAGCCGAAATGGCGGGCGGCTTCCTGCTGAAGGGTCGAGGTAATGAAGGGGGGGACCGGATGGCGGCTTTTTTCCTTGCGTTCGACTTTTTCGACGGAAAGATCGGCTTTTTTCAGCCGGGCGGAGAGTTTTTCCGCCTGCCTTTCGTTGGCAATTAAAAAGCCCTGCCCTTCTTTTTCAATTTTTTCGCCGTCGACGGAAAATAAAAACGCTTCGAATGTTTTGGCTTTGCTTCCCTTGAGCTGGGCCTTGATCGTCCAGTACTCGACAGGCACAAAAGCTTCGATTTCTTTTTCCCTGTCGACAATGAACTTTAAAGCGACCGACTGGACCCGTCCAGCGGAAGTGCCGCTTTTGCCCCGGCGGATTTTTTTGGAAAGGATCGGCGAGATCTTGTAGCCGACGATCCGGTCTAAAAGCCGGCGGGCCTGCTGGGCGTCAACGAGGGCATGGTTGATGCTGCGGGGTTTTTGCAGGGCCTCTTCCACCACTTTTTTGGTGATCGAGTTAAAGGTCACCCGTTTATGGGGAATGTCTTTTGGTAAAATGGAGGCGATGTGCCAGGCGATCGATTCCCCTTCGCGGTCGGGATCGGGGCAGAGGTAGACCATGTCGGCTTCTTTGGCCATTTTCTTGAGCTTTTCAATCACCTCTTTTTTTTCCGGCAGGTTGACATATTTGGGCTTGAAGCCGTGTTCGACATCGATGCCGAACTCGCTTTCCGGAAGATCCCTGATGTGGCCGACCGAAGAGGCGATGGTGTATTTTGGCCCCAAAAACTTTTTCAGGGTCTTAATTTTGGCGGGAGACTCAACGATAATAAGGGATCTGCCCATCTTTTCTCCAAAAGGATCAAAGGTTTAAGGAAATTTGGACTTTATACTAATAGATAAAGAGGCAAACTGTAAATAAAAATCTGCAATCGGAAGCGCCGCAAAGAAAGCTGCCGCGGTTTTTTTTTGCCGGGTGGATGGTGGGACTGCGCTGGTTTTTTTAGTCTTAAAATTTTCAGTCTGAGCAAGATAAAATCAAGAAAAAATAATTTGAAAAAGAAAAGCTAAAAGACTTTTCCCGGTTGCGAAGAAAGTTTGTATTTTGTATCACTGAAATTAAACATATATATAAAAGACCGGTTGAACGGGAGGCTTTTTATGTGGTTGCGCTCTTTAAAGGTAATGGCCCTGGCCTGCGGTTTAGTTTTAGCCTTGAAAGGATGGGCTGGAAAGACGGCTTTTTTAGAAGGGGAAAATTCAGCAGCTGAAAAAGAAACGGCCCGGAACTCTGGCTATCACAGCCTTTTGCAGTTGGAGCAAAATAAAACGAAAGCCTGCTGGAAAAGAAAAAAAGCCGCTAATGAAGAAAAGAAAACGGACAAGAAAAACAAAAGCGCCAAAGACCTGCCCCTGCCGCCGCCGATGCCGCCGGTTCCGCCCGAGCCTACAATCGATGCGCAGTCCGCTAAAGATTTGCCGCTTCCTCCGCCTGAGCCAAGAGTAGAATCAAAAACAGCTAAAGACCTGCCTTTGCCGCCACCCAATCAGGGTGCTTCGACGACCAAAGCGCCGGAAGACTTGAATGACCTGCCTTTGCCGCCGCCGATGGAGGAAACGACCCAGGCTGGGAATTAAAAGAGTAACTAAAAGAAGAAATTTCTAGGTTTTGAAGGCTTGGAAGGCCGCTTTTAATTTTGGGCAAGTTAGCAGGGCCGAAGACTGTTTTCAGAAGTTAAAAAGATTAATTTCAGCGAATGAATTTTCCGAAGTTTCCTTAAAGCCGTTGGTTTTTAAGTGTTTTTCAAAAAATGCTTTTTGCGGACTTTTTATTTTTAAAATTGCTAAGCTTGAATTCAAAAAACTTCCGGGCGGACCGTATGCTTGGCGATCAGGAGCTTTTGGAATTAAACGATCAGGGTTTTGTGCCCGGCCCTTCCGAAGACGAAGCCTCTTTTTTAAAACGGGTTGAGCTGACCCGTTTGCTGAGTAAAAATCCCGAAGCGGTTTTGGCCCAGCCAAACGCTGTGCTATCGGACGAATGGCAGAAAAAACTGCCTTTCCGTTTGAAAGAGAAGCTGAAAAAACCGGATTTAAGCTGGGTTAATTGCCAGCTGATGCACCTTTACGGTTTTTATGCCGAAAGTTTCCCGGCTTATTTCAGCAATGAAAAACTTGCTTTTTTCGAGGGGGCGGCAACCTTTACTGTGCCAGTGCAAAACCATTTCTTGCCGCTTCTGCAGCTTAGAAAAGAGCTGAAAGGCGGGGCTTTTTGGGCTTTTTACAAGCTCGAAGAGATCCTGGCCCATGAGCTGGTCCATTTTTTAAGAAGCGCTTTTCAGGAAGCGGTTTTTGAAGAGCATTTTGCTTATTTGACTTCGCAAAAAATACTCAGGCGGTATTTCGGCCCTCTGCTGCGCTCGACCAAAGAAGGCATGTTTTTTTTGGGACTGCTTTTATTGGGTCTGGTTTTGCAGGGCAGCCGGCTTTTTATTGGACTGCAAGCTCTTGCGGCATTAAGCTATCTGAGCTATAGCGGCGCTTTGGCCCTTTTTAGCCTGGGCCTTTGGCGTTTGATTAAAACCAGGCGGATCTTTGTCCTTTGTTTAAAGCAGCTGAAAAGCTGTTTGGGCGACAAGGCGCTGCCATTGATGGTCAGGCTGACAGATGGCGAGATTGGCGCGATTGCCAAGATGCGCCCGGCTTCCCTGGAAGCTTATTTCCAAGAGCAAAAAGCCAAAGACCGTTCCCTGCGCTGGAAAGTGCTCGTTTTAGCTTATTTGTCAAACCGGCATTAACGCTTCCTGGCTTTAGTCGGGCGAAAAAAAAAGCAGGGGTCCGGACCTTGGCTGAGGTGGATTTGGGAGCAGAGGGAATTCGCAGATGGTTTTTAAAAAAAAGACTTTAAGCAAAAGCCAAAGAGGCGGGTGGAAAACGCCGGCCAGGCAGTTTTTTTAAGAGAGCTTCGCTTAAGGTTTTCTTAGGTAAGCGGATGAAAGTTTTAGCTTTCGGCGGTATTTGGCCACCGTCCGCCTTTTCCAGTTGATGCCCAAAGCGTTGAGTTTGGCTTTTAGTTTTTCATCGGAGAGCGGATGGGTTTTGTCTTCTTCCAGGATCAGCTTTTTTAAAATTGCCAGGGCGCTATTTTTCGAGATCGGGGAATTTGCTGCGACCGGCAGGGAAAAAAAACTTTTTAAAGGCTCCAGACCTCTTGGCGAGAGCAGATATTTGCCGTTAAGCAGGCGGGAGACGGAAGAATTGCAGAGCCCGAGCTCAGAAGCGAGTTCTTTTAAGGAAAAAGGCTGAAGCGGCGTTTGATTTAACAGATAGCCGGCCTGTTTTTTGACGATCAGCGCGCCGATTTGTTTTAAAAGCTGATGGCGCCCTTTGAGGTTTTTGATCATCTGCCGGGCCTGGAAGAAAGCTTTTTTCAGGGTGCTTTTTTCCGCTTTTTCGATTTGGCCGCTGGCCAGGCAGTAAAGGTAGAGACGGTTGATTTTGACTTGGGGAAGTTCCGTTTCGTTAACGGAAATGAAAAAGCGGCCCTGTTCGTACTCGATGGTAAGGTCGCTTTGGATCAAAGCCCAGGGAGTTTCTCGGGACCGGAAAGCGGCGGACGGATGGAGGCTGAGCCGTTTGATTTTTTTTAGGGCTTCTTCGATTTTTAGAAAAGAAACGCCGAGCTGGCAGGCCAGTTCTTTCTTGCGGTTTTTTAAAAAAAGAGCAAAGTGGTTTTTAATGATTAGGTAGCCCAGCTCTTCTTTTTGGCCCAGCTGGCTCATTTGTATCAGCAAGGACTCTTGCAAAGAAGCGGCGCCGATGCCCGGTGGATCAAAAGTCTGGATGATTTTTAGAACCTGGCAGATGTTTTCAGCCGAGGTTTGGAGCTCGCAGGCGAGGGAAGAGGTCTCTTCGTCCAAAAAACCTTTTTCGTTTAAAGAGCCGATTAAGTACTCGCCGATTTTTCGGAGGTTTTTTTTTAAGCCCAGCTCATGGAGCTGCCGGGTTAAATGCTCTCTTAAGCCCGGCTGATAGGGCAGGGTTTCTAAAAGGGCGGTTTTGGTTTTTTTTCTCAAAGGTAAAAAGCTTTCCGGCCTTTCCGTTCTTTCCAATAGGGGGTTGTTGTTTAACTCTTCTTCAATCAAGGTTTTAAGGTCTAAAAGAGGCAGGGCGAGGATTTTAAGGGCCTGTCGGATAGCCGGAAGCAGGAAAAGTCGTTGCCTCAGTCCGGGCTCTAGTTTTATAATGGGCTGCATATTTTTTAGTATGTCCGGTTAACCCTCTCATAGCAGATTGGTTTTTTAGGGAGGACAGGTTTTTTGCTTGAAAAGGAAAAAAAATGAAAAAAAGCGCGCTTTTTTGCTCCCATGGCCTGGGCGACGGGCTGCTTTTTTTGACTTTGGCCAATAACTTGAAGCAGAATGGTTTTGCCGTGACGGCCTACCATGATTTTTTAGGGGAGATCCAGGACTGTCTGGAGGTCCTGGTCCAAAAGTTTCCTCCGGAAGAAGAGTTAGCCGGGCTGATAAGCTCTTTAGACTTGATTGTGATCAATGGCGATTCGAGCCCGCGTTCGCAAAAACTGGCGGCTTTGGCTAAAACGCTCAAGCCGGCGTCCAGCTGGGTTTTGCATGCCACGACCTGTAAGGGAAAGGTAGCGGAGCTTCCCGGCGATTATTATTTGGATTCGAGGCGCAGCCTGGTGGATAATCTGCTGGTTTTCAGCCGGGAAGTTTTAGGGTTAAAAAAGGTTGTGCGGGACAACTGTCTGCGCCTTCCCAAAGAGAAGTTGCTTCCGGAGGCTTTAAAAGAAGCGGCCGTTAAAGTTAAAAAGAATTTTTTCAAACAGCCGCTGGCGGCCTTGCATGCTGTTTCGAAAGACGCTGAAAAAAACTGGCCTTTGAAAAAATTCCTTTGCCTGGCCCAAAAACTTGAACAGCGGGGCTATGCGGTGGCGTTTTTATTTTCCCGGGAAGAAAGGACCAAGTGGGCCGGTCCAATTGAAAAGGCGGGCTTTTTCGTTCCCGCTTTGGCTTCTTTAAGAGAAATGGTGTTTTTTTTACACCAGGCGGCTTTTTTTATCGGCAATGATTCGGGCTTGGGCCATCTGGCGGCGGCTTTAAAGGTCCCGGTCCTGAGCATTTTTTCAACCCGCCGAAAAGAAAAATTCTGGCGGCCGGAGCGGCAGATTGGGCGGAGCGTGGTGCCTTTTTTACTGCTTCCGAATTGCAAAGGCTTCCGGCTGCAGGAGAAATTCTGGAAATTTTTACTGCCGGTTTTTAAGGTTTTAAGCAGCTTTCGGCTTTTGGAAAAAAGTGTTTTCCCGGAGGCAGCTTTAAAAAAAAGGCTGCTTTGGCTGAAAGCGCTCCGGGTTTTCCATGAGTGAAAAAAACATTAAGAAAATGGCGGTTTTCAGCTGCGCCGGCCTCGGCGACGGGCTGGTGGCCCTGCATTTGGCCCATAATCTGGCCTTGAACGGCTATCAGGTCGATCTGTTCCATCAAGGCCGTTTTGCCGATCTGCAAAAATGGGTTGTTTCATCGGTCCGGATTCAAAAATATCCCGTTTTAGATTTGCCGGAGCTGTTAAAAAAATATGAGAAGCTTTTTCTTTCCCAGGACTTAAACAACTCCGGGCTTTGCCGTTTGATTTCCGAAGGCAAGCAAAAAGCGCCTTCCCGGCTGGTTGTTTTAAATCCCTCGCCGTCGAAAAAAATCGGAGCCCAGCCGTTTTACCAGGATACCTTTTTTGACCCCGGGCTTTCGATGGTGGAAAATTTGTTTCTGTTCACCCACAGGATCTTAAAGCTGCCGCAGGCAACCCTGGAAAGTCCGATCAGACGGCCTTCCGGTTTGAGCCTGAGCCAAGATCTAAACAGAATTGCCATCCATCCGTTGGCCAGCAAACAGGGCAAATGCTGGGGTCAGGAGAAGTTTTTGCTTTTGGCCCGGAATTTGCAAAGAAAAGGCCAAAAAGTTTTTTTTGTGATGGACCCAAAAGAAAAAGCGCTTTGGCCCCAAGATTTTCCGGCCCTGTCTTTTGCTTCACTTTCCGATCTGGCGGTTTTTTTAGCCGGCAGCCGGCTTTTTGTCGGCGGAGATTCGGGAGTAGGCCATTTGGCTTCAGCTTTGGGAGTGCCGACAGTTTCTTTGTTCCGCTCTTACCGTGCGGCCCGGCTCTGGCGCCCGGGCTGGGGCTGTAACAAAGTGGTTGTTCCTTCCCGCCTGGTTCCCAATTTAAGCTTTTTGCGCTTAAGGGACCGTTTTTGGGCCAGCTTGGTTCTGGTTTCAAAAGTCGAAAGGGCTGTTAATTCAGTGGAAAAGCAGCTTAACTGCCGGTCTTTGGCAGACAAGAGCCTTTAGCTTTAAACGGTTTTTTGAACCTCTCTCGCCTGAAGGCGAAAGATTCTTGGTTCCCAGCTCCGGACAACTCCGGCAGCTCCCCAGGCTTTAGACCGACGCACCGGCGGCCTTTATATTTATTGCGGCATTCAAGTCTCGATCGATTCTTTGTCCGCACTCACAAACATACTCTCTTTGCCCAAGAGCAATCTTATTTTTGCGTCCGCATTTCGAACAAAGACGGGAACTCGCTAAAAAGCTGGAAACTTCATACAGAGTTTTGCCATATTCCAGAGCTTTATTTTTTAGACAACTTAAAAACTCTCCCCAGCCTACCTCGCTGATCGCTCTGGACAGAGTTCTAAGCCCTTGAAGCATCCCTTTTATATTCATGGTTTCAACGCTGATAATGTCGTGGCTTTTGACAATTCCAAGCGCTAATTTGTAAAAAAAATCTAAACGCTGATGTTTTAAATGGCTATGAAACGAATTTAACCTTTTTTGAGCTTTATATCGGTTTTGACTATGCTTCTTTTTATGAGAAAGAGCGGCGCTTAAAAAGCGTAGCTTTTTTAAGCTTTTTCGGAGGAATTTGGGATTTTCAATGGTCACGTGGTAGTTTTTTTCGCCGATTGCAAGGGTAGCAAAACAGGTGAGACCTAAATCAATGCCTACTTTCTTTTTTGGATCTATGAGAGGGTGGGGAGCTTCTTTTTCAATTTCACAGGAAAAGGTCACATACCATTTTTCATCTTCTCTTAAAACCGTGGTTTGTTTGATCTTTCCTTCAATTTCCCTTGATTTTCTAAAACGCACCCAGCCAATCTTGGGAAGATACACTTTATCGCCTTTGACTTTGACGCCTTGCGGATAGCGAAAAGAATCTCTGACTCCTTTGCATTTGAAACGGGGATAGCCGATTTTCTCTTTATTTTTTAAACCCATGAAAAAATTACCAAAAGCTCTGTCTAAATCAGCTAAAGTTTGCTGTAGAACTTGAGAATGGATCTCTTTTAGCCAAGAGAGCTTGGGGTCTTGTTTCAGAAGGACAAGTTCGTTATTTTGATCAAATAGAGTGATTTTCTTTTTTTCTTTCTCCCAGAGCTCTTTTCTTTGAAAAAGACCATGGTTAAACAGCCACCTTTTAGCACCAGAGAACTGGCAGCATCGGCTAAGCCGTTTTTTCTTAGGCTCTAGACAAAACTGAAAGTTTTTTCTAAAAAGCATGGAAATATGCTAAGATTTGGCCTATGTCTATGTCAACAAAAAATATTAGAAGAGGAAGATCCTGCGTTTTTTTGCTGCATGTCCATTTGGTCTTTGTTACCAAATATCGAAAAAACGTCTTTACCAGGCCAATTCTTTTGGAACTTGAGAAAATTTTTGGCTCAGTCTGTAGAGACTTCAGTGCACAGCTTATCGAATTTAATGGAGAGAATGACCATGTCCATCTTTTAGTCAACTATCCTCCTAAAATTTCCCTCTCCTCCCTTATTAATAGTTTAAAGGGGGTTTCTTCCAGGCTAATTAGAAGAAAAGGGTACAACTCTATTCAAAAAGCGCTATGTGGAAACAATTTATGGTCGCCAAGTTATTTTGCGAGCAGCTGTGGTGGAGCTCCTTTGAAAATCTTAGAACAATATATTCAACAGCAAAAACTTTTAGATTCAGAAATTGACAATGCCTTTAATTCTTAGCGCCAGCGTATCCTGCCCCTGAAGGAACCGGTTTTGCTGGCGTCCTTATAGATAAAAAGTTTTTGTTTAGGGGCAAAAAGCTTTTTATTCAAAATCCAAATAGCGGCTGAGATGGGCGTATTTGGCGGCCAGGGTCCGGCTGGAGCTTTCGTTTTCAAAGAGCACTTCATAGGTTGGGCCGAAAGAAGAGGAAGCGGCTTTTAAAATCTGGCCTTTGCCGAAAGTCCGGTGGAAGACCTTGTCTCCAACCTGAAAGGGACCTTCGTCGGTAAAAGTTTCCTGGGCCAGATTTTTTGCCGGGATGATTTTAAAAGAGCTTTTTTCAGAGCCAAAGCAGGAGAGCTTTTCGAGGCACGCTTCGGGAATTTCCTGTAAAAAGCGCGAGGGCGGGGAAAAGTGCAGATGGCCGAAAAGGCGGCGGAAAGCGGCCAGAGAAAGAAAAAGCTTTTTTTTGGCCCGGGTGATGCCGACATAAAACAGCCTTCTTTCTTCTTCCAGCGCACTAGCGTCTTCCTGGGCGTTCAGGTGCGGCAGCAGCCCTTCTTCCAGCCCGGTAATAAAGACCGTAGTAAATTCCAGCCCTTTGCTGCTGTGCAGGCTCATCAGCTTTAAGCAGCCCTCCGGGCCTGGCTCAGCGGTGTTTTCTAAAGGGGATAGCAGCGCGATTTCATCTAAAAACTGCGCCAAAGAGGCCTGGGGGCAGTTTTCTTGGTATTCAGCGGCCTTGGAGATCAGCTCGTCGAGGTTTTCTTTTCTTTCTTCAAAACTGGGCGGGTCTTCTTTGAGATGATTAAGATAGCCGGAAGCTTGAACCAGCTCCCGGATCAGGTCGGCCAGGGGGGCGGCGGCCATTTTTTGACGGAAAGTAAAAATCAGTTCCAGATACTGGCGGAAAGCGGCTTTTTGCTTGGAAGAGAAAAGTAAAGACGGATCTTTTGGATCGAGCTCTTTCTCGATCAGCTGTTGTAAAAAAGTTAAAACCGGCTTTTGGTTTTTTTCAGCGCTGCCGATTAGCTTGTTTAAGGTGGCTTTGCCCAGTCCCCGCCGGGGCAGGTTGACGGTGCGCTCGAAGGCCAGGGCGTCGTTTTCGGAAACCAGCAGCTTTAAATAAGCGCTGATATCTTTGATCTCTTTTCTTTGGTAGAAGCTAACCCCCCCGTAAATGCGGTAAGGGATTTTAGCGGCCAAAAGCAGGTCTTCAAAAAGGCGCGACTGGGCGTTGGTGCGGTAGAAAACGCCAAAGGCGTCCAAACTCTGGCTTTGGCAAAGCGCTTGGATTTTTTCTACGACAAAAGAAGCTTCGTCCTGATCGCTGTCAGCGAAAAAAAGGCCGATCTTTTCACCCTGGCCCAGGTCGGAAAAAAGATTTTTATGGAAGCGCTTTTCATTGTTCAGGATCAGGGCGTTGGCCGCTTTCAGGATCAGGTTGGTGGAACGGTAGTTCTGCTCCAGGGCAATCGTTTTGGCTCCCGGGAAGTCTTTTTCGAAGTTTAAAATGTTCTGGTAGCAGGCTCCCCGCCAGGAATAGATCGACTGGTCCGGATCGCCGACGGCAAAAATATTTCGCCTGGAAGAAGCTAGGTTTTTAGCCAGAAGGTATTGGGCCTGGTTGGTGTCCTGGTATTCATCGATCAGAAGAAAGCTGAAGCGGTTTTGGTATTCCTGCCTAAGGTTTTGGTGTTCCTGGAACAGCTGGACGGGCAGATAGATCAGATCGTCGAAGTCCAAGGCGTTGTTTTCCTTGAGCTGGTTTTGGTAAAGGCCGAAGAGTGTTTCAAAGAGATGTTTTTGGTTTTGCTTTTCCAGTTCCTTTAAAAATTCCGGCGAGGCCAGGGAGTTTTTAAAGCCGGAGATTTTCGAGCGCAGTTCTTTGGCGAGCTTCTCGTCTAAGGAAAGTTTTTTTAAAGCGTTTTTGATTAGTTTCAGGCTGTCTTCTTCGTCGTAGATCAGAAAATTGTTGAGATAGCCCAAATGGTGGATGGATTCTCTTAAGATTTTCGCTCCCAGACTGTGGAAAGTGCAGATCAGCGGACTTTCCGGAGCTCTTTGGCGCACCCTTTCCTGCATCTCTTTGGCGGCCCGGTTGGTAAAAGTCACAGCTAGAATTTCTTCTGTGCTGAGGCCGAGGCTGAGCAGATGCAAGATCCTTTCCGTGACGACCCGGGTCTTGCCGGAGCCGGCTCCGGCTAAAACCAAAAGCGGCCCTTCTCCATGCTCAACGGCTTTTTTTTGGGCGGGATTTAAAAGGGTTTTCATAAAGGCGGTCCCAGCTTTCTCCCGGTATTTTTAACGGGAAGGTGGTTAGTTTTAATTTAAAAGCTCAAGCCGTTTTGAAAAGGCTGAATCTGGCCAGTCAAAAACGCAGTTGTCCGATCCTAAAAGCAGGTTTTTTTTTGCTGTATTTGGCAGGAGGTTTTTCAAAATTTTTTTTAAATTTAAGTATTGGGGTTTTTATGCCGGCTTTTTCGTTCAATTATACCTTTTTTAAATAAATCACAGAAGCGGTTTTCTCAGCTCCCCGGACCTGGCGCCAAGGTTGCCGAAGCGGTGGTAGTCATGGGAAAGCGAGATCTCTTTTAAATAGTGCAAAAGTTCGAAACGGCCGTTGGCCAGGACCGGAATATCGTTGACATAGCAAAAATTGTTTGAGGCAATTTGCTTTAAGGTCTTTTTAGCTTTCGAGGCCAGGCGGATGCGCTTGATCTGTTTTTTTTCAATACGCTCAAAAAAAAGTTCTTCTTTTTCATCGGAGAGTTTGAAAAGGCCGGCTAGCTCAAAGAGCGGGAGCTTTGGAAAAAGAGCGGCGTCAAAGCTGATCTCCAGATTAACTTCGCAGGTTAGGGCGGCAGCTAAAATGCGCAGAAAATCGATCGGCCGGTCTTCCGGATAAAGCCGGAAGGTCAGATGGCTTCTTTTTAAATAACCGAAAAAATTGTCTTGGCCGACGATTTTGGTAGGGTCGCGCGGCAGCTCCATTCGGTGCCACCAGTAAGCGTAGTTGGCAACGCTGGCATACCAGATGCCCAGCTCTTCGGCGGAAAGGTCGATTTTTTCTAAAAAAGAGGTCAGGCTGTTGACTTTTTCCGAGACCGGTTTTTTTTCTTTCGGCAGGTTTTTTTGGGAGGCTTTAAGAAAACAAAGCAGGTAATTTGGCCCGCCGGCTTTGTATTCCAGTCCAAAAGAGCTTCTTTTATGGCCGCCGAAGGGCTGGCGCCGGATAATGGTCCCGTGGCTGTCGCGGTTATAATAGTAGTTGCCGGCCTCGATGGCTTTTTGCCAAAGGCGGAATTCGGCTTCGTTCAGGCTTTCCAAAGTCGAGCTGAGGCCATATTTGGTAGAGCTGACAATGGCCAGCGCGTGTTCGAAATCGGCAGCGCGCATTAAACCGAGAAGCGGCCCGGGCAGGAACTGGTTGAAAAAAGCGCTTTGCAGTTTGATGTTCAGCTTGATGCCCGGCGACCAAAGGTAGGGGTTGTGGTGGTCTTGCCGTGGTTTTAAGAGCCATTCTTCGCCCTCTTCCAAAGTTGTCAGGGCCTGGAAAAGCGCTTCGTCTGGCTGGCGGATCAAAGGTCCGATCTGCGTCTGTCCCTCCCAGATTGAGCCGAGCTTTAAATTGGCAGCAGCCTCTTTGAGCTTGCTTAAAAAGCCGGGATCGTCGAAGACTTCGGCTTCCAAAACGGCGACGGAAACGGAAGAATATTTTTGGCCGCTGCTTTTAAAAGCCGAGATCAGCAGGTTTTTAATGGCCTGGGAGCGGTCGGCGAAGGCCGAAACAATTGTCATGTTTTTACCCTCCGAGCTGCCGCTAAGGTCCAAAAACGGGTTGATCTCCAGGAATTTTTCTACGGTGGCATTTCTGCCGGTCAGGATCAAGGCGCCGAGATGGTGATCTCTTAAAAGGGCCTCTTCTTCTTCGGAAGCAATAAACTGCAGGGCTTCTTTGGGGACTCCCGCTTCCCAGAAAAGCGAAGCTAAAAACCAGCTGCAAAGAACCGTGTCCGGGGTGGGCCGGAAAAGGACGGTGTTGCCCAGCAAAAGAGCTCCGGCGATCCCGGCAGCCGACAGCGAGATGGGAAAAGAGCGGGAAGACAGAATGGCAATGGAGCCTTTCGGCTCGATGGCGACATCTTCCATTTTCAGCAGTTTGGAGAGCCTTAAAAGATAGTATTCCAGCATGTCGATCGCCTGCGAGATCTCAATGTCGGCTTCGCTGAGGACCTTGGCGGTATCCAGCATAAGAACGCCGATGAAATCAGATCTTTTTTCCCGTAAAAACTGGGCGGCTTTGACAATGATCTGCTGTTTTTTTTCCAAAGGCACTTCTTTCCAGTTTTTTTCTTCAGCCCGGGCGATTTCCAGGGCCTTTTGGACCAGCTCCGGCGAGGCTAAAATATATTTGTAAAGCGGCAGATAGGGGTTGGAGGGGTTAAGGCGGATCTTTTCTTCGCCTTTGTATATAACTTCAGCTCCGATCGAAAGCGGGATCAGTCCGGGCTCGGCTTTTTGCCAGCGCTCGAAGATCTGTTTTTTCCACTGCTTGTTTTCGGGAAGGGAAAAATCCGTGTCGGGCTCGTTTTCAAAAGGGGCGTAGATGGCCGAAAGGGGCCATTCTTTGCGGTTTTGGATGCGGCGGGGGACGGAAGACAGGTTTTTGATTTCTTCAAAGCTTTGCAAAAAAGCATTTTCAAAATTAGCAAAAGCGGCCGTGTCGGGATAAAGCTCAAGGGTGCTTTTTAA
>JBAZHS010000012.1:4966-15045 GCA_041652275.1 Parachlamydiales bacterium | reverse complement strand
CATGCTCAGCGATTTTTTCGACGGCTACCTGGCCAGAAAAAAACAGACCATCTCCCGCTTCGGCTCAGTGCTGGACCCGGCCATGGACAAATTCTTTGTTTATTTTACTTTAAGCATTTTTTATTTAGAGGGAAACCTACGTTTGAGCGAAGCCCTAACCCTGCTTTCCAGAGATTTTGCCATTTGCATCTACGGTTTATATTTACTAGCCTTTCACAAATGGCCCACCTTGAAAATTGAAGCGCTCTGCTTTGGAAAAATTACTACCGCCCTCCAGTTTTTAGTTCTGATTGCCCTAACTTTAGATTACTCCTTCAGCCCCTATGCCTATTTACTTTTTGTGCTCTTGGGCCTGCTGGCGCTTTTAGAGCTCTTTTTACGGAAAAACCGCTGTCTGAAAAAAATAGATTAGCAAAAAAAAACAGCTCCTTTATGCTGAAAATCAAAAAGCTTAAAAATAGGTATTTATGCACTCTGATTCGCTTTTCAAAAGCGCTTTAAGAACTTTTTTGCGCACTTTCTTTTTTATTTTCGGCCTTTTCGGGGCAATTTTTTTAATCACATCCATCACAGGCCCCTTCCAGCCTGATAAAGAGGGCTGCGAGATTACTTTGCTTCCCGACCTGGAAGGAAACAACCTGCCGCTTGGCGCCAGCGCTCCGGTAGTTCTGCGGATCAATATTCAGGGGGTGATCGGAGCAAAAGACAACCTGACAACAGAAATGGTCCGCGACCTGCTTTTGGAAACGCACAAGGGCTTTTTCAAGAAAGACCGCCTGAAGGCTGTCTTTCTTTACTGCAACACCCCCGGCGGGACCGTTTCCGATTCAGACGGCATCTACTCCCTTTTAAAGGCCTTCAAAGAAAAATACCATCTGCCTGTCTATGCTTATGTTGAAGGGCTGCTGGCCTCCGGCGGACTTTACATTGCTGCCAGCGCCGACAAAATCTACACTTCGCCGGTAGCTAACATCGGCTCGGTCGGCGTTATCGTGGGCCCTTTTTTCAACCTCTTCAAACTGTTTGACAAAATCGGCATCGAGGGCCGTTCGTTAAGCGAAGGCAAAAACAAAGACCTCTTTTCGCCCTTCCGCCCCTGGACAGAAAATGAAGACGAAAGCCTCAAACCGCTGATTGGCTATACCTACGAGCGTTTTGTCAATGTACTTACTTCCGCCAGGCCCAAACTTTCCAAGGCCAAGCTCGTTCAGGAGTACGGAGCCAAAATTTTCTCCGCTCCGGAAGCGGAAAAAATCGGCTTTACCGACAACAGCCATTCTTCTTATGAAGAAGCTCTTTTGGAGCTTTTAAAAGCCGCCAAGATCGACCCGGCCAAGCCCTACCAGCTGGTCCAGCTGAAACCCAAGAAAAAATGGCTGAACGAATTTTTCACCCAAAGCTTTCTTTTTAAAAGCAAGATTACCCACGAACTGGATTTGGGGCCTCTGACAACTTTAAGCGGAAACTGCGCTTACCTTTATTTGCCGCAATAATTAAAGGCTGATAAATTTTTGCCGGATTAACCGGCTTTGAAAAAACCAGCGGTTTTTTAAGTTTTGGCCGCAAGCCTTTTGAAACTCCGTCAAGCCAAAAAGTCCGGGCTAAAAAAACGACCTATGGCTCGTAAAACCGGCAAGGGCGCTGTTATTATGGAAAAAATTTTTATTATCGATGCGGTAAACTATTTGTTCCGCTCCTACTACGCCATCGGCCCGATGACCAATGACGCCGGCCTTTCCACTTCCGCGCTTTTCGGCTTTATCCGTTCGGTGCAAAAGCTGCTCAAAGAGTTCAATCCCAAGTATGCCGTGGCCGTCTTCGACGGACCCAATAATAAAAAAGCCCGCAAGGCCGTCTACGCAGAATACAAAATGCAGCGGAAAAAAGCCCCCGACGACCTCTATCCCCAGTTTGATCTGGCTTTTGAATTTTGCTCCCTTTTCGGCCTGAGCGCCCTTTCCATTCCCGAAGTGGAAGCCGACGATACAATGGCAACCATCGCCCTTTGGGCCCAAAAAAACCACCTGGAAACCTACCTTTGCACTTCAGATAAAGACCTTTTTCAGCTGGTTTCAGACCATCTTTTTGTTTTGCTTTCCCATAAAGACAACCTGATCGTCGACGCTAAAAAAGTCGAAGAGCTCTTCGGGGTCAAGCCCGAGCAGATCGTGGACTTTTTGGCGATTGCCGGCGACAGCTCCGACAACATACCCGGACTTAGCGGCTTCGGCCCAAAGACCGCCGCCAGTCTGTTACAGGAATTTAAAACCCTGGACTATCTTTTGGAGCACCCGGAAAAAGTGCCGGGCGCCCAAAAACAGCGAACCCTGATTAAAGAAAAAGAAACCGCCCTAATTTCCAGAACATTGGCGCTTTTAAATACCCACGTAGAAATTCCCCAAGAAAAAGAGTTTTTTAAACTCAAAGAGCCCAAAATCTCAGAACTGGAAGCTTTCTTTGCCAAAATGAATTTCTCCAAACTTTTAAAAGAACTTAAGACCAGCTCCCAAATGGAGCTTCCCCTTGACATCAGCGAGGAAGCCCGCCGGACCCAACCGGCAGAACCACAGGAAAAAACCGACTACCGGCTCATCCAAAACCTGCCGGAACTAAAAAAACTGATCGACGAGCTCCTTGAAGAAAAAGAAATCTGCCTGGACCTCGAAACCACCTCTTTAAAGCCGCTGGAAGCAAAAATCGTCGGCCTGGGCCTGGGCTTTAAACCCAAAAAAGCTTTCTATCTTCCTTTCAACGGAAATCTGGAAACGGCCGTTCTTTTAAAAGAGCTGAAAAGGCTCTTTTCCTCCTCCGGACCGGCGTTTTACGGCCATAACATAAAATATGACCTGCAGGTGCTGCTGAACTATGGCCTGGAAATCCGCAAGCTGGCCTTCGACACCCTTTTAGCCTCTTACCTGATCGCCCCCCACCACCGGCGCCACAATCTGGACCAGCTTGCCTTAGAATATTTCGGCAAAACCAAGATTCCCTTTGAGTCTTTAACTGCCAAAAACCAGACCCTGCTCCAGGCTCCAATCGAAAATGTCTCGGCCTACTGCTCGGAAGATGTCGATTACACTGTCCGCTTAAAGCAGCTTTTTGCCCAAACCCTGAAAGAAAAAAAACTCGGCCCGCTTTTGGAAGAGATCGAACTTCCGCTCGTCTTTGTGCTGGCCAAAATGGAACGGCACGGAGTTTTCTTGGATGCCAAAAAACTCAAGCCCCTGCAAGAAACGCTAACAGATCAGCTCCACCTTCTGGAAAAACAGATCCACCAGGAGACCGGCGAAGAGTTTAACCTGAACTCTCCCAAACAGCTCTCGGAAGTACTGTTTCAAAAACTCAAGCTGCCTTTGCCCAGGCGCCGGAGAACCGAGTATTCGACCGGCGCCGATGTGCTGGAAAACCTGGCGGAAAAATTTCCTCTCGTCCAAAAAATCCTGAATTTCCGCGCGACCCAAAAACTGCTGACCACTTATGTCGAAGCTCTGCCTTTGGAAATCAATCCCGAAACCAAACGGATCCATCCCACTTTCAGCCAGTCCACCGCCGCCACCGGAAGGCTTTCCTGCCAAAACCCCAACCTGCAGAATATTCCCGTTAAGTCCGAAGAAGGCCTGCAAATCCGCAAAGCCTTTAAGCCCGAGCACCCGGGATGGAGCCTGCTTTCCGCTGACTATTCGCAGATCGAGCTGCGCCTCTTGGCCCATTTTTCAGAAGACCCCAAACTGGTCCAGGCCTTTCAAGAAGACAAAGACATCCATGCTTATACCGCTTCGCTGGTTTTCAAGGTGCCTTTAGAAGAGGTCACCGAAAAAATGCGGCAAACCGCCAAGGCCGTCAACTTCGGCACCCTTTACGGACAGGGGGCCTTCGGGCTTCAGCAGCAGCTGAAAATCTCCTATAAAGAAGCCGGGGAGTTTATTAAAAATTATTTTGAGCGCTACGAAAAAGTGCGGGAATACATTGAAGAATGCCATAAAAAAGCCGCCGAAAACCAGGAAACCCAGACCCTTTTTTCCAGAAAAAGGCCGCTGCCCGAAATCTCCAGCAAAAATCCGCAAATCAAGGCCGCCGCCGAAAGGCTCGCCGTCAACACCCCCCTGCAAGGAACGGCCGCCGATTTAATCAAGATCGCCATGATCCGGATTGATCAAAAGATCGAAAAGCAAAAGCTGGAAGGGTTTATGATCCTGCAAATCCATGACGAACTGGTCTTTGAGGTTCCGGACAAAGAACTGGAAACTTTTAAAACCCTGGTCAAAGACGAGATGGAAAACGTCGTTAAGCTAAAAGTACCGCTGACCGTCCACCTGGGAGTTGGCAAAAATTGGGGCGAATGTTAAAATTAAGGAAAGTGGCAGTAACGGGGAATCCGGCTGCCGGCAAATCAACAGTCTGCAAGCTCTTTAAAAAACTGGGAGCCTATACCCTTAACAGCGATCAAATTGTCCGGACGCTTTTAAAAAACGACCTTTTCCTGCAAAAACAGATTGTCAGGCTGCTGGGCAAAAAAATTTTAACCAACGGAAAAATCGACAGATCCAAGGTTGCCGCGATTGTCTTTAAAGATCTTGCCAAACTAAAGAGGCTAGAAAAGCTGCTCCACCCCAAAGTAATAAAAAAAATAAAAGCAGAGTGCCGCCTAAAACAAAAAGAGGGCAAATATCCGCTCTTGCTTGCCGAAGTTCCGCTGCTGTTTGAAACCGGTTTGGAAAAAATGTTCGATCAGGTTCTTTGCGTCGACGCCCCCCAAGCCCTGGCCCGCCGCCGTTTTGGAAAAGGCTATTTGCCAAGACAGAAAAGGCAGCTGGACTTAAAAATTAAACGAAAAAAATCCGACCTGGTCCTGAAAAACAACCGGACCTTGGCGGACTTAAAAAAAAATGTCAAAAAACTCTATGAGCTCTTAACCCAAAAGGAATTTGCATGAATAACCAAGAACAGACCCCTTCCACAGAAGCTTCCCAGCCTAAAAAGATCCGCCGGCCGCTGATCCCCCCGCCCCCGATCAATGCCGAAGAAAAAATTACCCCGCCGCCAGCTTCCCCAGAAACCAGGGCTCCGGCCGACGCAAACGTGCCGCCAGTTCCGAGCGCCGAAAAGATCATCATCAAAATCGCCGACCTTCAGCGCATGGACGTTGAAGAGCTGAACGGCTACGCCAAAACCATCGGGCTGAAAAATCTCGGCTCGCTGCCCAAAACCCAGATCGTCTTTGAAATCGTCAAAGCGATCGCTTACCGCCCGAACGAAGTTCTCTACGGAGAAGGGGTCCTGGAAGTTCTGCCCGACGGATTCGGCTTTCTGCGCTCGCCGAACTACAACTACCTTTCTTCCGCCGAAGACATCTATGTCTCTCCCGCCCAAATCAGGCGTTTTTCTTTGCGCAAGGGCGACACACTTTACGGACCGCTGCGCTCGCCGAAAGAAAAAGAGAAATATTTTGCCCTGCTGAACGTCGAAAAGATCAACGGCCGTTTTCCCGACGAGGTCAGGGAAAGAGTGCTGTTTGAAAACCTGACGCCCCTTTATCCGGAAAAACGACTGGTCATGGAAACCTCTTCGGAAAGGCTGACAACCCGGGTTTTGGATTTGGCTGCTCCCATCGGCAAAGGGCAAAGGGGCATGATCGTCTCCCCTCCCAAGGCCGGTAAAACGATTCTTCTGCAGGATATTGCCAACTCGATTGAAAAAAACAACCCGGAAGTTTATCTGATCGTCCTGCTCATCGACGAAAGACCGGAAGAGGTCACCGACATGATCCGCAATGTCAAGGGCGAAGTGGTCTCCTCGACTTTCGACGAGCCGCCGGAAAGGCACGTGCAGATCGCCGAAATGGTGATTGAAAAATCCCGACGGCTGGTCGAATGCGGCAAGGATGTGGTTATCCTGTTGGACTCTTTAACCCGCCTGGCACGGGCCTACAATACCGTCCAGCCCCATTCAGGCAAGATCCTGACCGGCGGCGTGGACGCCAATGCCCTGCATAAGCCCAAGCGCTTTTTCGGCGCGGCCCGCAATATCGAAAAAGGCGGCTCTTTGACCATCATCGCCACCGCCCTGATCGATACCGGCTCCAGAATTGACGAAGTGATCTTCGAAGAGTTTAAGGGCACAGGCAACATGGAGCTGGTCTTGGACCGCAAGCTGGCCGACCGCCGGGTCTTCCCCGCCATCGACATCATCAAATCGGGCACCCGCAAAGAAGAGCTGCTCTACCACCCGGACGAGCTGGAAAAGATCTATCTTCTACGCCAGGGCCTGGCCGACCTAACTTCCGTCGATTCGATGAACCTGCTGCTTTCCCGGCTCAAGAAAACCAAATCCAACGCCGAATTTCTTTTGTCTATGAAAGAATAGTAAAAAAAACATAGAATTTATTTGAAACCCCTTTCCCAAAAGGGAGCAGGAAAGCCCGCAAGAACCTAAAAAAAACCTTTCCGGGGGTGAAAAGTTAAACAAGGAAGTCTTGTATGCGTTTTATTTCCGGTCTGATGTTTGTGTTTTTCAGTGCCTTGGCCCTGTTCTGGTTTTGGATCAATTATCCGGTCGCCCGCAACTGGATGATCGATCTTTTCAAAACCAAAAAATATACCACCCTGGAAGTACGCTTCAGTGCCGAAGCTTTAATGGAAAAGCACAAAAAAGAACTGCTGAAAGACTCCGCCCATACCTTTTTAGAACCCTCTTTAATGTTCCATCCTTATCTTTTAATGGAAGTCAAATACAGCCGCTCTTCGGACAAAACTTCGGAGGGCCTGGTACTCTGGAGCATGTGCGACGGCGAGATGGTTACCAATGTTTCTTCCTGGGAAACCACCCACGGCTTTATCGACTGCATCAGGGCCGGGGCCGACAGGTATGATTTCAAGGTCATTAATACCCTGGCCGCTTCCGGCGGCTCGATGGACCGCGAGACCCTTTTAAAAAGGCTCAATGTTGAAACCGACAAGCTCGACGACTGGCTGGAAGCTTGCAAACGCAAAAGCCTGGTCGTGCAAAACGGCAATTTCTACCGCCTTCACTTCCAAAACCCCCGCTTTTATGTTGTGCCGGAAACCCGCTTCGAACAGCATCTGGCCACCAAGGAATTCCGCTCGATCAGCCGGGTCCGCAACACTTACCGCTCGTCCCAAATCGAAGGGCTGGCCAAAGCCGCTTTCGGCATTGATTTTACCATCCGCAAAACCACCTTGGTCTATCTGCCGGTTTATACCATCACCGTCCAGAACCCCGACGGCTCCCAGACAATCACTTACTGGAACGCCTTGAACGGCAAAAGGCTGCCCGAAACCTATAACATGGACTAAGGGGCCGCCAGGGCTTTCTTTGCCTTGCCTTTTTTCCGATCAAGCGGGTATGATTGCCTTAAAATTTAAGCCTTTGGAAAGATGGCTGAGTGGCCGAAAGCGCGTCCCTGCTAAGGACGTATACTCTTAACCGGGTATCGAGGGTTCAAATCCCTCTCTTTCCGCATTTAAAAGCAGCAAGAATTTTTTTTTGCTGCTTTTTATTTTGCCTTAAAAAAAAATCTGCTATGGTTAGAGAAAATCAACCACCCCCTTAGGCCATGGCTGAAAAAAAAGGTGTTAAAGTCCCCCCTGCTTCCAAAGAAGCGGAAATGCTGGTCCTCGGCTCCATGCTGACTTCGGAAGATTCGCTCAACGCCGCCGCCGACCTGATCGAAGAAACCGATTTTTACTATAAAGAGCACCGGCTGGTCTTCCGCGCCCTAAAAGAAACTTTTCAAAAAGACCGCCCGGCCGACATCCATATTATCGCCGAAATCCTCAAGCGCGACGGCCTTTTGGAAGAAGTCGGCTCAGTCGGCTATCTAACTTCCCTGGCCCAGTATGCCGGCACTTCCACTTATGTCGAAGAATACGCTAAAACCGTTAAAGACAAAGCCCTTTTGCGCCGGATGATCTCTACTTCCGAAGGTGTGATCAAGGCCGCTTTCAACGACGGCTCGGAAGCCGAAAATGTTCTTGACGAAGCCCAAGCCAATTTTTTCCAGATCTCCCAGTCCTTGAACAAAGATTCCTTTGTCAACCTCAAAGACCTGCTCTCCGGGGTTAAAAACACTTCCAACATCCCCTATCTTAAAGAGCTTCAGGAAAAGCAGGAAGAATACATTAAAAAAGGCCCTTCGGCCGTTCAGATTACAGGCATGCCGACCCATTTTATTGATTTGGACAAGATACTCAACGGCCTGGACAATTCGAACCTGATTATTTTAGCTTCGAGGCCCGCCATGGGAAAAACCTCCTTGGCCACCAACCTTGCCGAAAACATCTGTTTTAAAAACAATGTCCCCGTCGGTTTCTTTTCCCTGGAGATGACCGCCGACCAGCTTTTGCACCGCATTATCTGTTCGCAGGCCGAAGTCGAATCAGAAAAGATCAAAACCGGAGCGCTCAACGGCCATGAATACCAGAGAATTGTCGCCGCCGTCAACATGATGATGGAAAAAACCATGGTCATCGATGATCAACCGGGCTTAAAAATCACCGACCTGAGGGCCCGCGCTCGCCGGCTGAAAGAAAGCCACAACATCGGCTTTTTGGTAATCGACTATCTGCAGCTGATCTCCGGCTCCGGCAACAACCGTTCGATCGAAAACCGGCAGAATGAAATTTCAGAAATTTCCCGGATGCTGAAAAACCTGGCCCGCGAGCTGAATATCCCAGTGCTCTGTCTGGCCCAGCTCTCCCGCAAAGTTGAAGAGCGCACCGGCCATAGGCCGCAGATGAGCGATTTGCGCGAAAGCGGAAGTATAGAACAAGACTCTGACCAGGTTATGTTCTTGCTGCGCCGCGAATACTATGACCCTTACGATAAACCAGGCCAGGCTGAACTGATCATTGCCAAAAACCGCCACGGCCAAGTCGGATCGGTAAACCTCACCTTCCGCAAAGAAATCGCCCAGTTTGCCAACTACTCTTTAGTGGAAACTTCCAAAGAAACCACCCAGGCTTTCGCCGAATATTCCCCCCAATAAAAAACGTATGAAAAAAAGAAAAAAAATCCTTTGGTTAAATCTGGCCCGCACAATTGCTCCTTCGTTTTTATTCATCAAGGCAAAAAAAGAGCTCTGATTTCTTTTTCCAGGGCCGCTTATCTTTAAAAACCAACCCCGGCCTTAAAAAACCTTTTAAAAAATCCAAACGGAATTTTTAAACGGAATTTGAAGCTAAGCCGCCTCTCAGCTAAAACCAGGGTTTTTGCCATGCTTTTAGTAAAAAAATCAATTTAAAATTTGTCGAAAAAAGATTTTACTTTTATTCTCCTTCCCTTTACTTAAATAGTATAGGTTGAATAAAATTGGTACATTCAACCTAAGCTAAAAAATTTAAAAAGGAAATTTTGAAAATGGCCTCTGTCAAGAAAAAAAGAAAAGCAAAAATGTCTCGGCATAAAAGAAAAAAACGCTCGAGAAGAGACCGCCACAAGAAAAAATAGTTAAAAAAATTAACCGTTTTAAAACTCAAAAAAGTTTTTGAAGCCATTAATTTTTTTTAAAACCATAAAGGGGTGTTTTTCCGCCCCTTTAATTTTTCCTTTTTAAACAAAAAATTATGTGGACCTATCCGGAACAATATGACCTAATTGTCGTCGGCGCCGGCCATGCCGGAGCGGAAGCCGCCCATATCGGCGCCAAAAAAGGCGCCAAAACCCTGCTTTTAACCCTTAATCTCGATACCATCTGCAAGCTCAGCTGCAATCCTTCGATCGGCGGCAGCGCTAAAGGCCATCTGGTCCGGGAAATTGACGCCCTGGGAGGGCTGATGGGCAAAATCGCCGACAGGACCGCTCTGCACTGGCGGATGCTCAACCGCTCCAAAGGGCCGGCCGTGCACTCGCCAAGAGCGCAGGTCGACCGCTTTAAATACCAGCTGGAAATGCAAAAAACCCTGGAAAACATCCCGCTTTTGGAAATCAAACAGGGCGCCGTCGAAGACCTAATCGTTAAAAATAACACGATCTACGGAGTGCTTTCCAAAGAAGGCATCGCCTATTTGGGCAAATGCGTGATCATCTGTTCGGGCACCTTTATGCAGGGCCGTATTTTCATT
>JBAZHS010000012.1:0-4956 GCA_041652275.1 Parachlamydiales bacterium | reverse complement strand
TGGCAGCGAGATTAGCTTTTCCGGCGGCCGGAACGGAGAAAAGGCTTCGGGTCTTTCGGAAGCGCTCAAAAAAATCGGCTTTAAAATCGGCAAGCTGAAAACCGGCACACCGCCAAGGGTGCATAAGCGCAGCATCGATTTTTCCAAACTGGAAAAACAGGCATCGGAAACAAACATCCGCTTTTCCCATGAAAAGCAAAGCTGCAATCTGCCGCTAGTCTCCTGCCATATCAGCCACACTACTGCCAGGACCAAAGCCATTTTGCAAAAAAACCTGAAACGCTCGGCGCTCTTTTCCGGCAAGATCCAGGGGATCGGACCCAGGTATTGCCCTTCGATCGAAGACAAGATCGTACGTTTTTCCCATAAAGAGACCCACCAGGCTTTTTTAGAGCCGGAAGGGCTGGAAAGCGCCGAGATCTATATCAGCGGCATTTCTTCTTCCATGCCCTTCGATGTCCAGCTAGACGTAATCCGCAGCATGGACGGAATGGAAAAAGCCGAGATCATGCGGCCGGCTTATGCGATTGAATATGACTGGGTGGAAAGCGGACAGATTACGAATACCCTGGAAAGCCGTCTTGTCAAAAATCTTTTTTTTGCCGGCCAGATCAACGGCACAACCGGCTACGAAGAAGCAGCCGCCCAAGGGCTGGCTGCCGGCATCAACGCCGCCAACCGTGCACTCCTGCCCTCCGAAGAAGAAGCCCAAAAAAGGTTTCTTTTGAAAAGGTCTGAAGCTTATCTGGGCGTAATGATCGATGATCTGATTACCAAAGAAGTTACCGAGCCCTACCGCCTGTTCACTTCACGGGCCGAGCACCGTCTGCTCTTAAGACAGGACAACGCTGAAGAACGCCTCTTCGAAACGGCTTTTTTACATAAGACCATCAGCGAAGAGCGCTACCATCGGCTAAAAGCGGAAAAAGAGCTGATCGAAGAAGAAAAAAAACGCCTCGCCGCCACCTATGTCTATTTTGAAAAAAAACGCTCTTCGCTCAAACAGCTTTTGGGCCGGCCGGAAATTAACTACGAAAAACTGCTTGAGCTTTTCCCCTCCCAGGTCCGGGACCTAAGCGCAGAAATCAACCGCCGTCTGGAAATCGAGCTGAAATACTCCGGCTATCTCGTCCGCCAGGAAAAAGAAGTGCGGGGGCTGGACCATCTGGAAAAAACCCTGCTGCCGGAAGATTTTGCTTTTGACCTGATCACCGGCCTGAGAACCGAAGCAAAAGAAAAACTAAAAAAATTCCGGCCGCCGAACCTTGGCGCCGCTTCCCGCATTAACGGCGTTTCTCCGGCCGACATCTCGGTGCTCCTGGTCTTTTTACAAAAAAAAAGGCTGAAAAAAATCCCTCCGGTTTAAACTAAAAAAAGCTCAATCCAAGGATGTTTTTATGCCCTTTTTAATTTTTCTCTTTGCTTCCCAGTTCTTTTTACCAGCCGCGCCCGCTGCCCTGCCGGCAGAGGAAAAAGCACTAAAAACGCCGTTTTCTACTTTTACTTCCCCCTCGGTCAAGAGTTCCGCCTCTTCGGAGCTGGCCGCATCAGCTTCCAGCCTCTCTTCCCTCCCGGCTTTAGAGAGCAAAACCAAAAGCGTGCTTGCCATCGACGCCAAAAAAAGGGCTGAAGACTATCTGAAAGCCTATGAGCTGATGCGCAAAGAAAAGCCCTCTTCAAAAATCTTTTTCAAGCTTGCCAACGGAAGCAGTTTGCAAAATATCGTCGATCTGGTTGTTTTAGAAAACGGCACTCTGATCCTGTTTAAAACCACAACTTCCCAGGGCCTGCGCTATGAAATTGTGCCGATCGAGGAGATCGTTTTATTAAGCCATCTGTAAAACAACCGGCTGTCTTGCAAAAAGCCATGGCCCCCAAAATCAAAAAAACGCTCCCGCCTATCCGCCTGTTGGTTTTTCAGGGTCTGGAAATTTTCCGGCAGCTGGAAATTGAAGAAACCCTTTTAAAAAAACTACCGGGCTCTTTCTGCCTGATCAACCAAAGCACCCGTCCGGCCATTGTCCTCGGACTTTCCAGTCAAAAAAAAACTGCTTTAAATCTGCCTCTTCTCAAAGAAAAACCTCTGGCCCTCTGCCGCCGTTTTTCCGGCGGCGGGACTATCGTCGTCGATGAAAACACTTTCCTCGTCAGTTTTATCATCGAAAAAAAAAGGCTTAATTTTAATTTTCCGGAAGAGGTCTTTAAATGGTCGGAAAATTTCTACCGCAAGGTTTTTAACTTGAAAGCCTTCTCTTTCAAGGAAAACGATTATCTGATCAACAATCAAAAATGCGGCGGCAACGCCCAGTATTTCACCCGGGAAAAATGGCTCCACCACACTTCCTTCCTCTTTGATTTTCGAAAAGAGCTGCAAGACTATCTGCTGCTGCCGGAAAAAAGACCCGCTTACCGCCAGGACCGCCCCCACGAAACTTTTTTAATCGGCCTAAAAAATTATTTTACTCCGGAGCTTTTTTTCTTCCGTCTGCAAAAAGCGCTCAAAAAAGCCTTCTGTTGCCAAACCTTTTCTGATCCCGCTGATGCTCTAAAAATGCTTTAAAACAAAGCCAAGTTCAGACTTGAACTTCAGGTTGGCCCATCTAAACATCAAACAAACCTAAATCATTGAAAAATAGAGGTTTAAAAAAAATTACAAAAAACTTTGTTTGCGCTTAAAATTACCATCTTTTTATAAATAACTTACTATTATAGCTTTAATTTTAAATATTCAATAAAAAAATATTAATTGATAATTATCAAAATAAAAGTTATAATATTAATAAATTAACTTGAAAGTTTTACTGTAAAAAACAGGGAGGAATCTATGCCAGCTTCAGATGCTCTACCAGCAAACCCTTCGATTGGCGGCTTAAATTCTCCTTTTAAATGGGAAAAGGCCGCTATGCTCTGTGACGCCCTGCCCATTATTAGCACTGTTTACAATATAGTAACCTTGGTTCAAAAACTATTTTTAGCTTTTTATTCTAAAGAAACCCTCCAAGTAAAAAACCATCATTATTGGGTGCATTTAAAAAGAAAATCTTTTTTAAATTGCATTATTCTTACAATACCACTTTTGGGAACGCTGATAACCAGCATTATTGATGTTTCTAAATATGAAAAAATATGGAACAATCAAACAACAACTTTTGAAGAAAAAATTAACCAAACAATAAAAGCCGGCCTTAGTCTTGATCGAGAATGGCGCTTTAATGATGTTTATGAGACTCCTTTAATTCATGCAATTAATGAAAATAATATCGAAGCAGTAAAACTCTTGTTGAAAGAAGGAGCAAATCCCAATATTCGCGATAATAGATCCGGCACAGTACCTTTGCTTCAGGCAATTGAACGAGAAAATCTAGAAATGGTTAGAGTGTTATTAGAAACAGGCCAAGTGAATGTAAATGTTATTGGTTCTGATATTTATTTTTCCAGCAAAAGAACACCTTTACAGGCGGCCATTCTAAAAAAAAATCTAGACATCGTTAAGCTCTTATTAAAAAACGGAGCAGATGTTAATATTCCGAATTCACATGACTACACACCTCTGCATCTGGCAATTCTACTAAAAAATCCAGAAATGGTTAGAGTGTTATTAGAAACAGGCCGAGTGGATGTAAATGTTATTGATTGCACTGGCACACCTTTGCATAACGCAATTTTAAGTGAAAATCTAGCCATCGTTAAGCTCTTATTAAAAAACGGAGCAGATGTCAATTTTTCCGGATCAGATATTACCCCTCTGAATTCGGCTATTTATATGAAAAATTTACCAATCGTTAATGCTTTATTAAAAACAGGCAAAGTAAATTTTAATTTAGGGCAACCTCCAGAAGCCGCTGCCGCCGTTTCAGGAGATCTAGAAATATTGCAGGCCTTATTACAAAACCAGGTAAATATTCAAAATATTACAAAAGCACTCTTCTCGGCAGCTTATTCAGGACATAACCACATAATTGAAGAGTTATTAAAAATAGATGGAGTAAATGTCAATAGTATAAGTAACGGATCTACAGCTTTGCATTTAGCAGTTCAAGCGGGAAAGCAAGAAACTGTTAGGTTCTTATTAGAAAGAGGAGCAGATGTTAATATTCCGAATTCTGATCCACGTTCATATTTATTTAGAACCACGCCTCTGTATCTGGCCGTTCTACAAGGAAACCAGACCATCGTTGAGCTCTTATTAAAAAACGGAGCAGATGTTAATATTCCGAATTCACATGGCGACACACCTCTGCATTGTGCCGCTCAAAAAGGCTTTCTGGAAATAGTTCAGCTCCTTTTAGACCACGGCGCAAAGATCAACTTTCCAAATGAACTAGAAAAAACACCTCTGGATGAAGCTCTTAAATTCGGACGGGATCACGTAATTGCTTTATTACAACAAAAAGAAGCCACAAGCGGCCTTTCAGATGCCGTCCCAGTTCCTTTTTTAGTACCAGGGAATTCTAACAGTATAAATTAGCTTTTAAGGTTTTTTTGATTAATTTTTAACTTAAAAAGCAACGGTCAACTCACTTAAGCAGAATTGGCAGTTGATTTGGTCTTAGTCTTAAAATCAACCCAACCAAGCAACGGGTTGATATACAATAACATACATTCTTGCGTCAAAAAGAGCTTATCATACTAAAAAGCTTGTCGATATGTTGCTTTCATTAAATTTATTTTTTGCGAGGAGCGCGCTCATGCGCGCGCACGGGGTACACCGTGCTTCCTTCTGCTTTCGGATAATGAAGACATGCTTATCTCTGCGCCGGAGCAAAGGAGGATGCTGAAAAAAACAGTCGCGAATAAAAATGTTTTGATAGACTGCTCAACTGAAAGCAGCTGTTTTTCCCCCTTAAAAAGGAAAAACGAAACTAGAGGAAAATAAGTTTAGCCTAAAAAGTTGTCCAGCCCAATGGGTCCACCTTACGAGTAAGCACGAACAGCCCTAATTTATTCTTAATCACT
>JBAZHS010000011.1:4100-15556 GCA_041652275.1 Parachlamydiales bacterium | reverse complement strand
TAATTATTACAAAAATTATCAATGAAGAATTGCTTTTGCCAAAAAACAAAGAGCATAAACTTATGGGCAAATATAAAGGTCTTTGGGAATGTCATATCGAACCGGATTGGTTATTAATTTATAAAGTGACTGCTACAGAAGCTATTTTTGTGAGAACCGGCTCCCATTCAGATCTATTCAAATAAAAAAACCCCTCTCTGGGAGGGGTTTTGAAACTCCGGGTGCAGGATTCGAACCTGCGACCAATTGATTAACAGTCAATTAAGATACAACATTCTACAACAAGCCACAAGCTATAACAACTAGACTGATAATTAGTTAAGAAAAAACTT
Organism: Parachlamydiales bacterium; assembly: GCA_041652275.1. Lineage (GTDB taxonomy): Bacteria > Chlamydiota > Chlamydiia > Chlamydiales > SM23-39 > JBAZHS01. The sequence continues at coordinate 15,224 of JBAZHS010000011.1, read as the reverse complement.
TCTTTTGCAGTCCGTTGCCAAATATTGCTGTTTTTTGATAGCCAGTGTGAAAAAAATGTGAAAAAAAATACTAAGACCTTCTCTGTTTTTTTAACTCTTATTTTTGGGGTAAATTTAACCAATAACGGGTATGGCGCAATTTACCAGTTTTAACCAATGCTTTCTTTTTAACCAGATCTGCTAAATCACGTGTAGCAGTAGCTCTAGTAGCTTTTGTAATATTGATATAATTCTCGGCACTAAGCCCCCCTTTAAAACCATCTAGGCCTTCTGCAAACATTTTAAGCAAAACTTTGGTTTGCCGAGGATTAATTTGCTCAGAAAGAGAATTCAATATTTTTGACTTTTCAATTAAAAAATAAAGTAAATGCATCGACTCTTCCTGTGCCTTTAAAACTGCACGAGAAAAAAATTCCACCCACTCTTGCACATCTAATGTCTGGTTACAGTGTCCAAGAGCTGCATAATATTCTTTTTTGTTTTTTTCCAGTGCCTTAGAAATAGCAATTAAAATTGGCCTTCCCACGCCCTGAGAAAGAATCTTTTCTACTAAAATCCGGCCAATTCTTCCATTCCCATCTTCAAAGGGATGAATACTCTCAAAATAAACATGCGCAATAGCGGCTTTTTCCAAAAGCGATTTAGAATTTTGATCAGAATTAATCCAGTCAATAAAAGCTGTCATTTCTTGAAAAACTTTTTTAGATGGCGGTGCTTCAAAAAAAACTCTTAAAGAGCCATAACGGTTCGATACAACTTGCATTGGCTCTTTATGACTGCGGTATTTGCCACAATCTAAAAGACCCTCCTCTTTTTTAAATAACATGGAATGCCAATGCCAAAGCATCTCGTGTGTTAAGGGCAGATTAAAAGACCGGTATACATCGCATAATAAGTCTGCCATATTAGATTCTCGAATCTTTTCCTGATTTGAATTGACGGTCAGTCCAAAATGCCGTTTAATTGAAGATTGTAAACTTTTCCGATCAAGGACTTCACCTTCAATTTTAGCGTTTTCTACACCCTCCAAACTAAGAATTTCAACAATAAAATGATTATAGTCTGGCTCATCTTCAATCGTCTTTAAATAGGCCGATGCGCTGCCTATCTTCAAAAGAAATTGCTTTTCCAGCGGTAAAATTTGATCTGGATCATAATGAAACTTTGGCCAATCAGGCAATTCCCAATTCCAAGACATGAGTTATAGCCTCTCTTTCTATAACTCATATTTATACCAAAAAAATGAGTTATAGAGCAAGGCCCTATAACTCATTAATTTCATTTTTCTAATTTAACGCGCTTATGTTAAGCGCTTTATGCATAAAAATAACATTTTTCTTTGATATCAAACATTAATTGCCAATTCTACAGCTGCATAAAATTTATCCTTAGCTTCTTTCTCCATCCAAGGCGTATGCCCACACTTTTTTAAAAGAATAAATTGAAAATTCTTAATAATAAGCTCAAGTGGTTTTTTAACACCTTGATAAGGATGCGGATCGTAATCCCCATGAATGGCTACTACAGGACATTTTATTCGACGACATAACTTTAATAATTGACCACTTTTTCTCAACTGAACTGCTTCATTCCAGACTTTTTGAAAAATTTTAACATTAAATTTTTGTCCTTTTTTATAAAAAATGGGATTATATGAATCAACTTCAATGATAAATTTTTCAAATCGATCAATTTCTTCATTAGTCATAACAGGATTATTTAATTTTTCTGTAATCAATCTAACTTTTGCCTTTGTTTTTTTACTTAATCGATCTAAACGGGTTTTTTCTATATTTAATGCATATTTTTCTTCCAATGGCGCACTACTTATTAGTATTAACTTTTGAATATAGGAAGGATATCGGGCTGCAAAGATTATACTTAACCAAGCACCCCAAGAATGCCCAATCAAAATAATAGGCAAATCGGCATTTTCTTTAACCACAGCTTTTAATTCTTGTATTTGTCCTGATATTGAAGTTTTTGTTTGTAGTGGTTCCAAAACACCATGGCATGCAGATAATGTTTTAGCAACTTGTTTCACTCCTCCAGTAGCACCCGGCCCTCCATGAACAATTACTATATTAAAAGGTTCTTTACCATACTTTCGAAAATTTTTCATAAATACCAAAAATTCTTTAATTAAAAGAGAGTAATAAGAAAAAAATTTTAGAACAATAAAAAAGCCCCTCAAATCGAGGGGCTTAAACTCCGGGTGCAGGATTCGAACCTGCGACCAATTGATTAACAGTCAACTGCTCTACCACTGAGCTAACCCGGACCAAATAAAGGCTCTATCATAATCAAAGCTGAAAAGAAAAGTCAACTTTCTCTTTAAAAACACTACCAAAAACCTCCAAACTAAAATTAAAAATCAGCTTTTTCAAGGTTCCCTTTGAGGAAAAACCTTAAAATGTTAACTTTTTTCTTTGGCAACGACTTTAATTATGCAAAAAAATTCTAGCGATCCGAAAGAATCAGACAATCACCGCCCGGCCAAGACCATTTCCGGGTACATCGAAAACATAGTCTTTATCAACCCGGAAAACGGCTTTACGGTGGCTAAGCTCAAAGAAAAAGAGAAAAGAGAACCGACCTGCATTGTCGGCGCTATCCCCTCCATCCAGCCCGGAGAAACCCTGCTTTGCGTAGGAAACTGGAAAAAACATCCCCAGTTCGGTGAACAGTTCGAAGTTATAAACTATTCGGTCACCCACCCGGCGGATTTGATCGGCATCCAAAAATACCTGGAATCGGGCCTGATCCGGGGGATCGGCCCGGTCTACGCGAAAAAGATTGTAGAAAAATATGGCCTGAAAACCCTGGAAGTCATCGACCTTGAACCGGAGAAACTCTTAAAGATCGATGGCATCGGCAAGAAAAAAATTGAAAGTATCCGGAACTGCTGGAATGCCCAAAAAGAAATTCGGGAAATTATCATCTTTTTAAAAAACTACGGCCTGTCCCCTTCTTTTGCCCAGAAGATCTACCGTATCTACGGACAAAAAAGCCTGGAAAAAATTAAAAAGAACCCCTATGAGCTGGCTAAAGAGGTTCAGGGCATCGGTTTTAAAACCGCCGATCAAATTGCTAAAAAAGTCGGCTTCGAGCTCAACTCCCCCCAAAGAATTGAAGCCGGGCTTGAATTTGTCCTTTGGGAAATGACCGCCCACGGCCATACCTGCTATAAAGAAATAGAATTTTTGGCCATAGCCGAAAAAATGCTGGAAGTTGAAAAAAGTTTAATTGAAAAAAGCCTTGGGCAAATGATTGAAAAAAAAGAAATCATCCAAACGCTGATCGAAAAAGAAAAATTCTTGTTTTTAAAAACGCTTTATTTTTTAGAAGAAGGCATCGCCAAAGAAATCCAAAGGCTGCAAAAAACACCGGCAGCCCTTAGAAAAGTCAAAATAGAGCCTGCGCTCAAATGGGCGGAAGAAAGGCTACATCTGCAATTCGCCCCAGAGCAAAAAGAAGGGGTCGGCAAAGGCGTTTTTGAAAAACTCCATATCATTACCGGCGGTCCGGGAACCGGCAAGACCACTATCACCCGGGCCATTTTAGAAATTACCGAAAAACTCACCGGCCGGATCCTTTTGGCCGCGCCGACCGGAAGAGCCGCCAAAAGACTGAGCCAGATCACCCGTAAAAAAGCCTTTACCATCCATGCGCTTTTGGAATTTGATTTTATTAAAAAAGAGTTCAAGCGCAATCCCCAAAACCCCCTGCAGGCCAAGCTCTTGATTATCGACGAGGCTTCGATGATCGACACCCCGCTGATGTACCACCTGTTAAGGGCCATTCCTTCCAATACAAGAGTGGTTTTCATCGGCGATATCGACCAGCTGCCCTCCGTCGGTCCGGGCTATGTTCTCAAAGACCTGATCGCTTCCGGAAAAATCAGCACCACCCGTTTGAAGACCATTTTCCGCCAATCCCGGGGATCAGCGATCATTTTCAATGCGCACCAGATCAACCAGGGCTTTTTTCCCAGTCTGGAGCCGCAGGCCAAAAGCGATTTTCTTTTTTTTGAAGAGGGCGAAGCAGAAAAGATCCAGGAAAAAATCATCAGCCTGGTTAAAACCGAGCTGCCGAAAAAATACCGTTTTGATCCCTTTGAAGAAATCCAGGTCCTCTGCCCGATGAAACGGGGCGTGATCGGATCGGAAAACCTCAATTCGGAGCTGCAAAAGGCCCTAAACCCCTCTTCGGAACCTTTCTGGCGCTTTGCTCAGAGGTTCCATCTCAACGACAAGGTCATGCAGATTAAAAACAACTATGAAAAAAATGTTTTTAACGGTGATATCGGAAGGATCTTCCAGATCAGCCAAAGCCGGCAGCAGATGATAATCGCTTTTGAAGAAAAACAGATCAGCTATGATTTTTCCGAGCTCGATGAGGTTGTGCTCGCTTACGCCGTTTCCGTACATAAATACCAGGGCTCGGAATGCCCCTGCATTGTTATGCCGGTGCATTTGAGCCACTTTAAGCTTTTGTACCGCAACCTGCTTTATACAGCCATCACCAGAGGCAAACAACTGGTGGTTTTGGTCGGCACCAAACAGGCGGTGGCCCTGGCCGTCAAAAACAACGAAGTGCTGAAAAGATATACCGGCCTAAAAGCAATGCTTTTGAAAACTATGACCGATTTTCCCCAGGTTACCCAAAATAAGCTTTTTTAAGCTTCTTTAGTCCAAAAAGAAGGCATGAAGAGCAACAAAAGAGCAAAATATTCCAATCTACCCAAAAGCATCCAAAAAGCACAAAGAAATTTATCCAGATCGGATAAAAAAGCAAACGATTCAGTCGGTCCGGCCAAGCCAAAAGCAAAACCCACATTATTTAAACAGCAGCCTAAAATAGAGATGGCCGTTTCCGGGTCAAAACCTCTAAAGACTAGTTCCAGCGTGCCAAAAACAGCAAAAAAAACCACTAAAGCAAAAAAAGCCAAAACCGTAGTTGCCATTTTACCGTCAATTTCTAAAGAAGAAATGCGAATGATCTTAACTTCATAGGGCCGAAAAACGGACTTAATTTTCAAAAACAGCACTTGAAAAATAATGTAAAGACGCGAGGTTTTAATACCGCCGGAAGTGGACCCGGACATGCCTCCGATAAACATTAAAATCAAAAGCATCAAATGCGAACTAAAAGGCCAAAAATCAAAATTAGCTGAAACAAAGCCGGTTCCAGTATTAGCCGAAACTGCTTGAAAAACCCCGTCACGGACAGCCGTGGAAAGCTGATAGGGAACCGTCTTTCCCGTTAAAGAATAATGCTGGGTATGAAACAAACCCACCACCGTCAAAAAAATACCCAAGAACAAAATAAAGACAAAGAAAAGAAAATCGGCATCCAAAAATTTTTTAAATTTACCTTTAATAAAATAAAAATAAAGATAAAAATTTAAAGCTCCAATAATCATAAAAGCAATCACAATCCACTCTGTAACAACACTATGATAAGCAGCAATGCTTTCATTTTTTACTGAAAAACCACCGGTAGAAAGGTTAGAAAAAGTTGTACAGACAGCATCAAAAAAACTCATTTGTTCATTGGTTGCATAAAGCAGAACAATTTCCAGGAGGGTTAAAAAAAGATAGATCTTCCATAAAATCGAGGCTGTTTCTTTGATCCGCGGAGTAATCGGATCTTTGTTGTGTCCAGGCATCTCGGTCTGAAACAAAAATCTGCCGCCAACGCCAAGGGCCGGCAAAACGGCTAAAAAAAGCACCACAATGCCCACTCCCCCCAGCCACTGAATCAAAGAACGCCAGAAAAGAATACCGCGGGAAACCGCTTCGACACCCGTATAAAGCGCCTGGCCGTTTAAGTTCTTAACCGGAGCGATCGTGCCGTAAAAAGTATAGATCTTTTCGCCGCCGCGGGGATTGGTCTTCCGGTAGGGAATTTCCTGGCCGGTTTTGGAATCATAGTTTTTCGGGCACATAACCGAAGCGCCGGTAGTGGTAAAACCGGACATGGTCTCAAAATAAGCATTGGGAAAAGAATCAAAGGTTCGGGAAAAAAGGAAGGGCAAAGAGCCCAAGCCGGCTGAAAAAACCCAGATGGCCACCACTAAAAAAAGACTTTCCTTGCGCATCAGCGGGTCCGGGCTTTTCCGTCCCCAGAGCCAAAAAACCAAAGCAATTAAAAGCGTTGAGAAGATGGTTTTTAAAAAAGCCAGGCTGCTAGGGGGCTGAAGCACAGCCGGAGAAGCAAAAAAATCATAATAAACCGCTACCGAAAGCGGCAAAACTAAGATCAAAGCAAAGAAAAAAAGATAAACGCCTAAAATCCGGGCAATCACTTTTACATTCATCGCTTTTTCCTACAGCAAAGCTTCCAGCTCGCCCAAAGACTCGGGCGGCCCGATTACAATCATGGTGTCTTCCGGAGCCAGGACCGTCGAGCCCTTGCCGACAATGATCCGGCCCTTTTTTTCTACAGCTGCGATCAGCATCCGGGGCGGCAGTTTGTTTTTAAGCTCGGCAAGCGGACGGTTTAAAAGTTTGGAATCAAAGGAGAGCTTGACCTCGAAAATCTTGGCCGAATCGCCGGCCAAAGAAGTAATCGAAATAACTTTTTGGGCGTGGATGATCGCCAAAACCCGGTTAACCAAATTAACCCTTTCGGAAATGGTGGAAAAAATCTTTTCTTTGGTCAAAAGCGGGCCTAAAGACATATCCGAAATCGAGCAGAGAATCTTTTTGCAGCCGACATATTTGGCCAAAAGCGCGATCACAATGTTTCTTCGGTCATCGTTAGTACAGGCCACAAAATAATCTGCATCAAAAACCCGCTCCTGCAGCAGGTTTTCCGAAGAGGCCGCATCCCTGTTGACAATCCGTGAGCGCATCAAAAGCTCGGAAAGCTCCGAACATTTTTTTTCGTCCTGTTCGATGATCTTAACTTTAATATTTCTTTTTTCCAGGATCAGAGCCAGGCGCATGGCTACCGGCGTCCCGCCGACCAAAACCACAGAGCCGACTTTTTTTTCTTGCACATAAAAAAAAGGCTGGATTTCTTCTAGAATTCGGGTGTTGCCAATAACTGTAATCTCATCTTGGGCAAGCAGCTTGTCCTGACCTCCGGGAAAAATCACTTTGCCCTGGCGGTTGATTAAGGCAATGTTGATCTCGTCCGGCAAATTCAGCTCTTCCAGGGTTTTATCGGCATTCGGCCAATCTTCGGAAAGCGTTAGGGTACGCATCTGCAAAAGGCCATGGGCAAAATTCTCCAGGATCAGATCGGAGGGATGCAAAATCGATTTTAAAATATCTTCAGCGGTTAAAATCTCCGAGCCGATCAAATGGTCAACGCTGAAAAGCTCGTTGAAGTCCAGTTTTACTTTCGTAAAAGTACCCATGTCCCGAACCCGGGCAATGGTTTTAGGATAGCCCAACTTTTTAGCAATGGTGCAAGTGACAAGGTTAATTTCATCGCTGCCGGTCATGGCAATAAAAAGCTCCGGCCGGCTTTCCAAAAGCTCGGAGAGCGATTCCCATCTGGAACCCTGGCTGCGCATGGTCGCCACATCGGCCTGATTGGCCACTTTTTCCAGGGGCGCCTTTTCACGGTCGATAACGGTAATGCTATGGCCCTCTTTGGAAAGCATTTGGGCCAGATAAGATCCAATTTCCCCGGCACCTAAAATCACTATGTTCATAAAATTTAGAGCTTTTTTCACATATTAGCAAAAAAAAGATTTTATACTAGTCTTTAGTTACAAAAAACAATCAGCTGATTTTTTTTCTAAAAAACCAAAGTTACATTGCAAAGATCTTGGGTTATATCCATAGAAAAAAAAACCGGAAGGACCAAAATAACTTTTTGCAAATCAGACGCCGGTTAAATTTAAAGAAGCGTAAAAACCGAAAACCAACCTTGATTCTTAAGGTTTTAAATAAAAATAAACTAAAACCAAAACAACCGAAAAAATCTAGAAAACCAGTTTTAACAGTTTTAATTCTGAACGCCATTGGCAGGATCGTCAAAAAGCATTAAGGCAGAGTCCCAAAACAGCAAACCGCCAACCGTTACCAACCCCATCTTCAAGGCGCCAATTAGCGGCAAAGGCAAAAAGAAAGAAATAGCCAGAATTGAAATGGAAAAAGTCAGAATATGCCAATGACGCTGCAAACGCTGGTCCTGTATAAAATGCTCGATCAAATGGCCCGTCAAAGCATTACAAAGAACGATTCCGCCAATAGAAACAGCCCCCAAAACCGGATCAATTAACAAAAAATAAAAAGCCACACTGCCTAAAGCCACCGCTACAATGGCCGGTAAAAGATCTCTTTTGACAAAATCAACGGTTTTTTGCACCGCAGGCCTGGCTTTAAAATTAGCCCAAAAACCAATCGGTCGAACAACTGCCATAAGATTCTCCTTAAAAAAATATGTGATAATTTAACCGAAAAACGAATTAAAGCAATTAAAAACCAAGAGGACAATTCCTTAAAAACCAGCCTTTTTAAGAATCCCTAAAAAACGGCCCCGCCCTGCTAAAATTAAACCTTTTTGATTTTTAAAACCGCGAAAAAAAACGACTCTGATTTCTGGCCTTCAGCAAAGAAAAAACCACCTTGACTTACAGGTTTAAAGCCTAAAGCTAAAACTGTCAGCTTACGGCGTAGTTTTTAAAAATTCTTGGTTGAAAAAAAGAAAACTTAAAGTTCTAGGCCTGTTTTTTTTTAAGCAGCTCCATTTCCTGAAGAATCTCGCTATCTTCAATTTTACGGAATAAAACACTAAAAGCACCCAGCTTTTGCAAGGCCGGAAGCGGCATCTTGGCCACCTGGGGCCAACGGTGCTTTTCCAGATCAGAGCTAAAACCCAAAAAAGCCCAGATTTTTTGGCAGGAAGCCGGTATAATCGGAAAAAGGGCCAAAGCCAAAAGCTGCATGCACTTCAAAGACAAATACAGGCAGTTGGCAAGCTTTCCGAGATTATCCGGGTCTTTAGCCAAGGCCCAGGGCTTTTGAAAATCAAAATAAGTGTTGCCCAAAGCCGCCAGTTCCATGGACAAAGCGGCCGCTTTTCTTAAAGAAAAGGCGCTATAGGCCTTTTGGATCTGGTCCAAAAGCTCCTGCATCCGCTTAGAAAAAAGCCGGTCTTCATCAGAAAAGCTTTCTTCTTTCGCCTCGGGAATTAGGCCGCCGGTTTGTTTTGAGACAAAGACCAAAACCCGGTTGACAAAGTTGCCAAGCTTGCCCAAAAGCAGCCCGTTAGAGCAGTTTTGGAATTCTTTCCAGGTAAACTCCGCATCGGCGCTTTCAGGGGCGTTGGCCGCTAAATAAAAACGGATTTGGTCCGCTGAATAGCTGGCAAAAAAACGCTTGAGATCAATGTACCAGTCATCGCTTTTGGAAAACTGCCTGCCTTCTAAAAGCAGGAACTCGTTGGCGGGAACTTCATCAGGCAGTTTGTAGGGGGTGTTCTGTCCCATGATCATAGCAGGAAAAAAGACCGTATGAAAAGGGATATTGTCCTTGCCGATGAAATGCACCAAACGGGTTTTTGGATCCAGCCAGTATTTTTCCCATTTTTTCGGATCACCAGTTGTTTCCGCCCACTCTTTGGCCGCAGAAATATAGCCAATTGGCGCATCAAACCAGACATAGAGCACTTTGCCCTCAGTTTTGGGAAGCGGTATCGGAACGCCCCAAGTGGCATCGCGGGTAATGGCCCGGGGCTTTAAATCGTCCAAATATTGTCCGGCCAGACCTAAAACCGCCGGTTTCCAGTTTTTGGTTTTTATCCATTCCATCAGCCGGGGCTTAAACAGATCAAAGCGCACATACCAGTGTTTCGAGGGCTTTAAAACCAGAGGGCTCTTGGTCAACCTGGACCGGGGATTTATTAAGTCGGTAGCCTCAAAGCTGGCGGCGCACTTGCCGCACTCGTCGCCCCGGGCTTTTTCAAAGCCGCATTTCGGACAGGTGCCCTCGACATAGCGGTCGGCCAAAAAACGCTTTTCTTTTTCAGAATACAGGTGGTTTTCAGTTTTTTCTTCAATATAGCCATTTTTTAAAAGGTCCAGAAAAAAGGCCTGGACCGTCGGAATGTGGCCTGGCCAGGTTGTACGGGAATAGTGATCGAAAGAAAAATTCAGCTGGCGAAAAAAATCCCGGTTGATCCGATGAAACATTTCAACATGCTCTTGAGGTGTCCGGCCGGCCAAATCCGAACTTAAAGTAATGGCAATCCCATATTCATCGGAGCCGCAGACATAAAGCACATCCGAGCCCATCAGCCTTTCAAAACGGGCATAGCTGTCAGCCGGAAGATATGCGCCGGCAATATGGCCAAAATGCAAAGGACCGTTGGCATAAGGCAGAGCCGAGGTGATCAGGATCTTTTTAGGCTGCATACCAAGCCGGTTTATTTGGCCAGTTCGGGCAAAAGCTCAAGCTCTTCGATAATTTCGGTCAGATGCTTGGGCATCTGCTCATGAATATGCAAACGGGCCAGTTTGATCGCATAGTTGATCAAATCAAAATTGCTGACAAACTTATGGTTCAGCCTTTCGTGGGTGAGATATTTTTTTTCTTCGTTCATATCAATTTTGTCCTTCGGTTACGGTGCTCTTCAGCTATAAAAATCGCTTTAAGCACCTGGTAGGCTTCTTGTATGTTATCGTTCAAAATAAAATAATCGTACGCCTCGGCCAGCTTCAGTTCTGCTTCGGCCAATTTCAGACGGCCCACAATCTCTTCGGGCTTTTCGGTATTTCTTTTTTCCAGTCTTTTTTTCAGCTCTTCAACAGAAGGAGGACGAATAAAAATCATAGCTGCCTCCATCTGTTTTTTAATCTGCAAAGCGCCTTTGACATCAATTACCGCCACCACATGCCGGCCTAAACGAAGACGGGAAAAAACCTCGGTTTTCAGGGTTCCGTAAAATTCCCCCAGCACTTCGTTATATTCCAAAAAAGCGCCTTCTTCCACCTTCTTTTGAAAGGCCTCCTTGGAAAGGAAAAAATATTCCACACCTTCCTGTTCCAGGGGGCGCTTGGCCCGTGTAGTACAGGAAACTGTTTCTTCCACCGCAGAAAATTCAGCTTTCAAAAGATCAACCAAAGTATTTTTTCCCGCTCCCGCCGGAGCAGAAACGACAAAT
>JBAZHS010000011.1:0-4090 GCA_041652275.1 Parachlamydiales bacterium | reverse complement strand
GCCCAACAGCTTACTCAAGATTTTGTACCTGTTCTCTGATTTTTTCCAGCTCGCTTTTCAGGTTGATGACGGCCGAAGAAATTTGAACATCCATTGCCTTCGAGGCAATCGTATTGACCTCGCGGCCCATCTCCTGCAATAAAAAGTCCATTTTGCGGCCGACCGGCTCTTTGATTTTTTCCAAGCCTTCGAACTGCCTTAAATGGGATTCCAGGCGCACCAGCTCTTCCGTAATATCCACCCTTTCAGCAAAAAGTGCAATTTCCTTAAGCAGCCTTTCTTCGTTTTCCAAGCCCAGCTGGGCAAGCTTGGCTTTGAGCTTCTCGGCGTATTTTTCCGTACTGTTTTCAGCTTTGGCCTCAATTTCTAAAAGCTCACGGCGCACTAAAGCCAGCCTCTGCCAAATATCTTTCTGCAAAAGGCGGCCTTCTTTTTCTTTCATCTGCATAAGGGAAGCCAAGGCTTTTTTTAAGACCTGAAAAAAAGCTTCTTTAAGTTTTTTTTTAATTATTAAATCGCTGGCTTTAGAAAAAGCTCTCGTTTGGGAGGCCAAAAAGGCCAGATCAACCGTTTTTTTATCAAAGCCGAGCGCTTCCGCCCTTTTCTCCCATTCTTTTTTCAGGTTTTTTAAAAAAACCACTGCCGGTAAATTTTCCGACAGCCCTCCTTCAGAGGGAGAAAAAACGGCCCGCAAGGTCACATGTCCGCGAAAAAGCCATTGGCTAATTTCTTTTTTGGCCTCAATTTCCAGTGCCAGCCACTCTCTGGGCAGAAAAAGCTGACATTCAAAATGCTTGCGGTTCACTGAGCCAATTTCAATTTCTAAAAGGCCCGCTTTTGTTTTTAAAGAGGCGCGCCCAAAACCGGTCATACTTCTTAGCATAAAAACAGATAGCTTTAAATTGATCTTTATTTTAGATCTAATTTTTTAGAAAAGCAAGGCGTTTTTATGGCCCTTTATTCAACCCACTGGCGTTTTAATTTAACCATCTTCCTGCCCTTCAGCCTTTTTTTACTTAATTATTGTTTTCATCCCGAAACCAAATATTTAATTGCTTTCGCTTTGGTTTTTACCTATTCCAGTTTGTTTTTTCATCCCGACTTGGACCTGGCCTATAAAAACCGGCTTTTTTCTTTAAAAGGCCTTTTAACCCTGCCCTTCCGGCCCTATAGCCGGCTTTTTTCACACCGCCGTTTTTCCCATTTGCCCATCATCGGCGCCTTAACCCGCCTGATCTATCTGGCGCTGCTCTTAAGCCTGCTTTTTGGATTTTTTCACTTAGAAAAACCCTCGTTTACCCATGATCTCTGGCAATATAGAGATTTTTTCGGATACAGCTTTTTAGCCATCGTCCTTGCCGATTTGGGCCATCTGCTTTTAGACTGGCTTTAACTGGCCCTAACTAGCGTTCCAAAACAGCCGGTTTTTCGACCGCTAAAATACACCACCGAAAAACTACGCCGGTTAGGGAGCCGGGCATTTTTGACCGGAAGAACACTGAGGACAGGAAATCGCCCGGGCGCCTTTTTGCCAGCCCTCCGGCGTTACCAAACCCTCCCGGCAGGAAAGCTGCAAAGCCTCCAGCAGGCGCAGAATCTCTTTTAAACTGCGGCCATTAAAATTGGGATAAAAAAAAATCGCCCGAACCAGGCCCTGGGGGTCGATCAAATAAACCGCCCTGAGCGGCTTGTCTTTGTTTTCCAGGGGATGAAGCATGCCGTAAAGCTGCAAAATCTTTTTTTTCGGATCGGAAATGATCGGAAAGGCAGTTTTTACCTTCGCTTCTTTTTTAACACTCTCCATAAAGCTTAAATGCTGCTCTCTGGAATTGGCGCTAATGCCGATCACTGCCGCGTTAATCCTGTCCAGGTTTTTCAAAAAAGCTTTCAGCTCGCTTCGACAAACCGGCATAAAAACATTGGGAAAGCTAAACAAGACGGCCCAGCGCCCCCGGTAATTTTCAGGAAAAAGCAGCTGACCCTGGGTTGATTCCACCTGAAAGGCCGGAGCCTGGCTGCCCACAGAAGGGATGCTGATAAACTTCGTTTCCGCAGCTTCCAAAGCAACCGTGCAAATTAGGCAGATCAGACCTGCTTTAAAAAATCGCATAAGACCTTGATAGTTTTAAATTTTAACTACCAAGAAAAGTTTTTATTTTCAATTTTTTTTCTACCTTGCCTAAAAAACCCCTTGACCATAGTTTTAAAAATATTTTTTTAAAATAAATAAATAAATAAAACACACACAAAATAAACAAAAAAATAAGTTAAAAAAAATACTTAAAAAAATAAATAAATTATTTTTTAAATGGTTATTTAAATTTATCGCTTTTTAAAGCTTGTTTTCATAAAATTTATGAAACCGATCTTTAACAATCTGCCTAAATGGAGAAAGAAAAATGAGCTCTTCCGCCGCCGGCCTCCAAACGCCCGTATTGCCTGCTTTTGAGAACAAAAACACCAATAGGACACCTTGCATTTTGGTGGCAGAAGATTCTCCTCTTTGCCGAAAAATTGCGGCTTTGGCCCTAAAAGGCCTGCCCCATTTTTTTGTTGAAGACGGAAAACAGGCCGTTGAAGCGCTAAGCGGCCGGTCCTTTAAAATCATTTTTTCAAGCTCTTCAACGCCGCTCAGCTCACCCAGCGCCTCCCCGCTTATCTGGGAAGAAGCTCCTCTATCGCCGCCGGCCCGGGCCGCAACATTAGGAACAACCCCAATACCCAATTCCACCCTCAAAGAAATGGGCCTGGAGCCGGCGGTAGTTTTAATGGATTACAATATGCCACAAAAAAACGGTTTAGAAGCCGTGCATGAGATCCGGATTTTCGAACAAACGAAAAAACTCCCCCCTCTGCCGATCTTTCTGCACACTTCTGAAGAGTCCATCGACGGCGAGACAGTCGCTAATGAGGCTTTTTTAAACAAGCACCTTTTAACCGGCTATTTAGCTAAAAATTTCCCAACCCTGCACGGCTATCGGGAGAAGCTGCAAGGTTTTTTAGATCCTAACAAGCGCTTGTAGCCAGCTCTACCCGAAAACCGGTAAAAACCACGGGGAATCGCAGTAGTTTAAAAAACTCCAAGCCCCGTTTTTATTTTTAAACGCTTAAGCTTAAAGAGTCCGTTCCAACGGACTGACCGCCTGATTTTTCAGAGGAGCGAAACTTCTTCGATGGATCGGCGAGGGCCCATATTTGGCCAGATTTTCCAAATGTTTTTTAGTGCCATAGCCTTTGTGTTCTTGAAAAGCATATTCCGGCCATTGGCGGTCATATCCGTCCATTAAATCGTCGCGCGTTTTTTTGGCAATCACAGAGGCAGCGGCAATCGAAAGCGAAAGCCGGTCGCCTTTCACTACAGCCCTGGCTTTCATCGCTAAAACCGGAAGCAAAGAACCGTCGACAAGCACTATTTCCGGCAAAACAATCAAATTTAAAACCGCTTGCTGCATGGCCTGAAAAGTCGCCTGCAAAATATTAATCCGGTCGATGGTTAGCGTCTCTACGATACCAAGGCCGAAAACCACTTCCGGCAAACCGGTCAAAATGGCAAAAAGACGGTTTCTCTGGGCCGCCGAAAGCTTTTTGGAATCATTCAGGTCTTTGAGTAAAAATCCCTTCGGCAAAATACAGGCGGCGGCCACGACCGGACCGGCCAAAGGCCCCCTGCCGGCCTCGTCTACGCCGGCAATAATCCGGTATCCCTGCTGGTAAAGGCTGTTTTCAATTTTGCTCATTTCCTGCAAGCGCTTCCTTTCAACCGCGCTAAAATCCATAATCCTCCGGCGAAAATTAATTTTTAATTTACCGCAGGAAAAGTTTAAAAAAAAGACTTAAAAAATAAAAACAGCAAGGCGGTTAAATAAAAACCGCCTTGAAAAAAAGTTATTTAAAAGAAAAAACCGGTCTTAATTCGAATTCAGAGGCGGCGTTGGTTCGTTGGCGCCAGAAACTGTGTCAATTGGGCCTTCTTGAGAAATTAACGGCGCTTCAGTATAAAAGCCTATTTTTTCCTGAATCTTAGCAGCTTTTCCCGCACGGCCGCGGATATAGGTCAGTTTAGAGCGGCAAACCTTGCCGGAACGCAGCA
>JBAZHS010000010.1:0-15653 GCA_041652275.1 Parachlamydiales bacterium | reverse complement strand
GGGCTTCGCTCAAACGCAGGTTTCCCTCGAAATAAAAAATGCTTAAAGTAAAATAAACAAAGAATTTGTCCATGGCCGGGTCCAGCACTGAGCCGAAGCGGGAGATGGTCTGTTTTTTTCTGGCCAGGTAGCCGTCGAAAAAATCGCTGAGCATGGCGGCGACGAGGGCCAAAAGGCGGAGAGGGATATTTTTTTGTAAAAAAAGCAGGGCCAGGGGGGCGCGCATAAAAGAAAGCAGGTTCGGAAGCGTCAGCATACAAAAAACTTGGAGAGGCGTTAAAATAAGTTTGATTTTAATTCTATTTTGGCTGGAAGAACAATTAATCGGCAACGATTAAAATTCGGCGGCGGTTAATTGGAAAGAGGGGCTTTTTCGGCGTTTTTTTTACGCTTTTTATAGAGCCAGAAGCCCAGGCTTAGGCCGACGAGAAGCAGGCCGAAAACCACGAGATGGAAGGTTTCGAGAAAATGGTAAATTAAGGCCTGGTAGGACTTGCCGAAGGTGTAAGCTAAAAAGAAAAGCGAGGAAGAAGAAAGCAGGCTGGCGAAAAGATCGGTTAAAGCAAAGCGCGAAAAAGGCATTTTGCCGATGCCGGCGGTTAAAAAAAGACAGTTGCGGATCCCAAAGGGAACAAAGCGGCCGACAAGAAAGGTCCAAAAACCGTATTTTTGTAAAAAGGAAGTAACTTTTTTCAGGCGCGCATCCGGTAGTGTTTTCTTGAACCATTTGTATTTCAGTAACTTAACACCCATAATCCGGCCTAAAAAGTATGAGAGGGGGTCGGAAAAGAAACAGCCTAAAAAGACCCAAAGGTAAATCAGATAGACATTTTGGGGCACGATTACCGAGGCTAAAAGCGCGCTGCCGATGATCAAAAGGTCTTCGGAAAAAGGTATATTTAAGCCGGAAAGCAAAAGCGCTCCGAAGATAAAGTAGTGAGCATAAAGGGCATGGCTAAAAAGCCAGACAATAAAAAGTGTTGTCATGCAAATATTATACTAGCTTTTCAAGCGTTTTTCAAGGGCAATAATATCTGATGAAAGTTAAAGAAATTACTTAACTGGCTGAGCTTCAGGCTCTGTCGGCAGAGGTTCTTTCGAGGAGGTCAAAAGATTGAACTGCCGGCCTAAAAGACGGACGCTGAAAATCCAGATGACAACTACGGCAAAGAAAATTGCCGCAATATAAGAAGAAGCGGCAGCGATGGTCGAGAAATTAATCAGCAGGGCCTGGTAGATGACCGAGCCGCCGGACTTGCCCATACGGGAAGCGACGCCGTCGATGGCGGCCTTGCCTTTAATTTTGGATTCGCGGTCGAGGGGAATAAAGGCAATTTCTTTCGTAGCGTCAAAAAGGGTGAACTTGGAAGATCGGGCCAGGCAGTTTTGCAGGGAGCCTAAAAAGACAATCAAAGCCAGGGGGGTCATGCTGAAAAGGGAGGCCACGGGTGTTAAAAAAGCGCTGTTTTTAAGCAGGAGGGAGAGAAAGAAAAAAAGGCCGGAGCCCAGGATCACAGCCGGTGCGATCAAAGCATTTAGGGTCCAGCTGAAGCGTCTTAAGAAATTTCCGGTCAGGAACAGGGCGGTCGCGGTCGAAAGGATGCCGGTTAAAATAAACACATGTCCCATGTAGGCGTTGAAATTGGCGGCGTCGGGGTAGAGCTGCTTGAGCTGGTTTTTCCAGATCACTTCGGTTAGGTTGATGGTGATGTTATAGCAGACAACGATCAGGGCGATGTAAAGCAGATATTTGGATTTCATCAGGTAAGAGAAGTTTTTCCGCATGGACATTTTGATTTTGGCCGTGGCGTTGAAAAGAATTTCTTTAGAAGAGGTTTCTTTTTCAATGACTTTTTTATTTAAAAACCGGAAAAGCACCATAAGCACCAGGCCGAGGCCAATTACGGAAAGCAGGGTGAAAAAGAGGGACTGGTCCCAGCTGCTTTGGCCGAAGGGCAGTTTGGCGTTGAACTTGATTGAAGAGAGCTTGATGATGGTTTCTCCGGAGATGATGGTGGCGATATTGGCGCCGACACTGAACAGGGCGTAAAAACGTTTGGCTTGGGGGATCGAGGTTACCTCGTTGGCAAAGCCCCAGAAAAGAACGGAAAGGATCGTCGTGCCCCAAAGTTCGCTGATCACATAAAAAAGGGTGAAGGTCCAATTGCGGATCAAAGCGACCAGACCGTGCAGGCCGATAGGCAGATGCTGCTGCAGTTTTTCCGCAAAGGCTACAGGGTGAAGCAGATCGCGATAGGGATAGAGCACAAAAAGGAAGAGGGTAAAGAAAAGTAAAAAGAAGCTGACCATCATGTAAAAAACCCTTTCGGTCGTGTGCTTGTTGGAAATGCGAGTGAACAGGTAGGCCACTAAAAGGGCCATCGGCAGCAGCACCCAGACCTTAATAAAGGGAATGGTTTCCGCTCCGGAAGAAGGGGCTGTGACAATAATGGCGTCTTTTGCCGCCCTGAGCAGGCTGTAAATAAAAGAAATCAAAAAGAAGGTAAAGAACATCGGAATGAATTTTTTATATTCATGCCGGTGGATTGGCCAAAGAAAAGCTTTGAATTTACCGAAAGAGGGGATGGCCATTTAGCTTTGCCCTCTTATAAAGAGATTAATTGAAAAAGGGCTTAAGGAGTTTTTTTTTCCGGGTACAGGGGAGTGGGCTGAAGGTGAAAAAAAGAAAAAAAGAAAGCTCTTTTTTAAAAAGTTTTTTTTAACCACTTTCTTGAGCCTTTATCAAGCTCCCCACGCTAATGGAAAGCCTAATTATAGCTTAGCAAACCCTTTTTGTCAAAACCTCAATACAGGGAAGCGAGCCGTTTTCCAGGTACTCTAAAGAAGCGCCGCCGCCGGTGGAAAGGTGGGTAAATTTTTCTTTTAAATGCAAAGCTTCGATGGCCGCCACGGAATCGCCTCCGCCGACAATAGAGACGGCCGATCCGGCGCTGATGGCCAGAGCAAGGCCTTTGGTGCCCCGGGAAAAATTTTCCATTTCGAAAACGCCCAGCGGCCCGTTCCAAAAAATGGTTTTGGCCGAATGCAGCTTGCGCTTCCAGCTTTCGACAGTTTTCGGTCCGATGTCCATGCCCATATAGTTGTCCGGGATATTTTCCTGAGCCGGGATAATTTTAGTTTTAGCTTCGTTGTTAAAGCTCTCGGCGATCACCAGGTCTTCCGGCAGATGGACAGGGATTTTTTTCTTGGCGGCTTTTTGCAAGATCTTCAGGGCGGTTTTTTCACTGCCTTGTTCAAACAAAGAGGCGCCGATGGAAAGGCCTTTTTGTTTGAAAAAAGCGTAGGCCATGGCGCCGCCGATAAACAGCTCGTCAACCTTGTCGAGAAGGCCCAAAAGCACGCCGATTTTCGAAGAGAGCTTGGCTCCGCCGATCAGGGCGCAAAAAGGGCGCTTCGGATTTTTCAGGCATTCGTCCAAATATTTAATTTCCTTTTCGATCAAAAAACCCATCAGGGCTTTGTTTGGGAAAAATGCCGCGATGGCGTAGGTCGAAGCATGTTTTCTGTGGCAGGTACCGAAGGCGTCGTTGACGTACACGGTTCCCAAAGCAGCCAGCTTTTGAGCAAAAGACGGATCTGTTTCCGGTTTTTCTTCGGCCGGATAAAAGCGCAAATTTTCCAAAAGCAGGATTTCTCCGGCCCGCAGGGCCTTGGCTTTGGCTTCCACGGCTTGGCCAATGCTTTCAGCGGCCATTTGGACTGGTTTTTGCAAAAGCTCGGATAGCCTTTCGGCGACCGGCCGCAGTGAAAGTTCAGTTTTGATTTGGCCTTTGGGCGAGCCTAAGTGGCTCATTAAAATCAGCGGGCAGCCTTGTTTTAAAAGGTATTGAATTGACGGCAGGGCGGCTTTGATGCGCTCGTCGTTTTTGATCTTGCCGTCTTGAAGGGGGACATTAAAATCAACCCGCATTAAGACCGTTTGGCCCTGCCATTTAAAAGCTTTGATTGAAAACGGCGGCATGGAAACGCTCCTGGTTTTTTAGCGTTTTTGCGGCAAGCAGATCCCCTGCGGCCGGCAAGGGATGAATTGCCATGTACTATTATTACAATAGCAAAGAAGGCCTTTTAGTGAAAAACGGTAATTGTGCGCTAATCCGGCAGTTTCAAGCAAAAGAGGAAATCGGTTGAACCGATTTTCCAAGCGCTTAGTGCTTTGTGTAAGACAAATCCAGATAGCGTCTTTTAGTTGTTTTAAAGGTGAGGCTTTTCGCTGCCAGGCGGGCCGTTTCTACGCTTTCCTTTCCAGACTGCAGTTTTTGCCTTTTCTTTTTTATAACGAATGTAGATCGAACAGCGAAAAGATTGTCCTGTAAAATTTTCAAGAAATAATTTGAAAGAAAAGAAAAGAGCCCCTTAATCTGTTTTGAATTGCTTTTTAGAGGTCCTGTTTTTGGCAGGGACCCGGTCGGAAAAATGGAGCTCTTTCGGTTTTTCATAAGTTTCATCCTGCTTTTGACCTTTCCTTCTTTTATGCTCTCCGTTCCTCAAATGACTTTGCCGAGCGCTTGCGAAGTTCATGAAAACCAGGATCTTTCAGGCGCTCAAGAACGATCGGAAAAGAAGCTTCTTTCCTACGCTGAAATTTTGCGTTTTCTCGACGGGCTCGAACAGGTTGGGGGCGAAGAAAAATATACTTCCGGACAAATCGAAAAAATTAACGCTTTTTTATTCCTGCTGGCCCGGGAGGGCCGGCTTCCCGATGAAGCCGCAGGGGAAGCCGCAACCGAATTAGAAAATGATTTAAAAGCGCTTTTAGAAGAACCGGCCTTTTCTTATGCGGACTGCACCTTAGACCAAACGGCCGGTTTGTTAACTGTTTTAAACGGCTCCAATGGGGAAGCCGTTCTTTGCAAAAGCTGGGCCAAAAAACAGTGGCGGCAGACGAAGCGGTTTGTCAAAAAACATAAGAAGGCCCTGATCATTGGAGCTGCGGTTGTTGCGGCCGTTACAGTTGTTGCCTACCTTGCCGTCTCAGCTGCTGCAGCGGGGACGGCGGCTTCTTTGGCTCCCGCTTCAGAGCCTAAAACCAAAACCAACAAAGCTCCTTCTTCATCTGTCGAACCAAAAACAAACAACCCGAATTCTTCCCTGGCAGAGGAAAACCGGCTTGTTCAAAAGCCTTCTCTTTTAGCTCCGGCGGAAACTCTTTTAAGTGCGACGATAAATAGCCAGATCGAGATTTTTAAAGCAAGCGCAGTGCAGGAAAGGCTTTTTTCCGATTCCCGGACCATTGCTTCGGAGCCGGTTTTTCAGGAGACTGCCCGTAATTTTGGAGCTTTTTTAGCCCACGAGGCTTTCGACGGGGTTGCGGAAATTGCCGGGATTCTTCCCCAATTTCAGGAAGAGGTTAAAAACTTGGGCGGAAAAATCCTGCCTCAAAGCCTGCTGCCAAAGCATCTTCCCAAGTCAGCTCCTTTAGAAAATTACCGGAGCTTGATTGCCGACGGCCACCGGAAAATCGACCAGGTTTTTGCCTCTGATCTGGCCGGGCGCTATTCTTCTGAAGTTAAAGCGTTCGAAGATAAGCTGTTTGTAACAGGCCTTTCGCCCTTTCCCGGCAATTTTAACCGTACAGTGAAAATTAACCGCTTAAGAAAGCTAATTCAAACGGGAAAGAACAGTTTCGTAGCCGCCCGGGAGCTGGATTTTGCCCCCCGTGAGATTCTTCAAATGAAACAGCAGGGGGTTTTAAATCGGACGGTAGCAGCTACGTTTGAAAGGATCTCGCAGGATCAGGCTCTGTTTGATTCGATGGTTAGATATAAGGCAGCGGAAAATTTTTTAAAGCCTTACGGCGGAAAATATTTGCCGGAAATAGTGATCAGGAAGCTGATCCATAAAGCCGGCATTCGAACTTTTCCAAGGCCGGCCGGCGTTCCGGAAAATTATAGAGTGAAACTTTCAAATGATGGTGCTGGAATTAAATATGTTCATCCTAAAAACGAAGGGACTTATGTTAGAGTAATGCCTGGAAAAATACATAGTCCGCATCCTTGTCAAAGAAATCCGTATATTAATCAAAGGATCGACGGCATGTCATTGGATAACTTTGGCAATATAGTTTCTAACAAATCCCCAGAAGCACATATACCAATTAACGAATTTATTTATAAAGAAGGTGTTTAATTATGACCTTAACTGAAGAAAATCGAAAATACATTTTAAATGAATTTCTTGAAGATATTTGGGGTATCTCAGATTTGGAATATCAAAAAAGAGTTTGGCTTAGAGGAGAAGGTCCCGAATGCGATAGTATTGGTGAAACAATTAATCGTTTCTTTGATACAGCAGAATTCCTTTTACCGAAATATAAGGAATTTCATATTTCCAAAAACCAGTATCAAATCTTAAAGAAATTTTACAAAGAATTTGAAGCTTTTAGCCAGCATTGTTATCAAAATCCATTAGAATTTATTGATAGCCAAGAATGGGCCAGGGTGATGGACAGGGCGAAAGAAGTGCTGCAGGCTTTTGATTATAAAAGTGAAAATTAAATAAAGGCTGAAGAGCTGTTTTTAGAAAGCATCCAAAAGATTCTCGAGCGCAACTGGCTGCAGAAAAGAGAAGAGATCCGTTTAAAAACCCAAAGCGGCGCTTTGGAAGAAACTGAGTCTTGAAGCTGGCCAAAGAGTTCGACGAGCTCAAAAATCAAAAACCGTCCGTCGGCTTTCCCGAATAGAGCAACGTAGCGATCTGGTGGGCCAGCTGGCCAATGGCCACGCGCTTTTGTTTCATCGAGTCCCTTTCGCGGACGGTCACCGTCTGGTCTTCGAGCGTCTGGTAGTCGACCGTAACGCAAAAAGGAGTGCCGAGCTCATCTTGCCGGCGGTAGCGTTTGCCGATCGCTCCGCTCTCGTCGTACTCGGTATGGAAAACCATTTTCATTTCGTCGTAGAGCTTTCTTGCGACCGCAGCAAGCTCGTCTTTTTTCATGAGAGGGAAGATGGCCAGCTTGACGGGAGCGATCAAAGGCGAAAAATGCAGAACCGTGCGCATTTCTCCGCCTTCAAGCTTTTCTTCTTCGTAGGCTTCGCAAAGCAGGGCCAGCAGGGTTCTGTCAAGGCCGAAGGTCGGCTCAATCACATGGGGTAGGAAGCGCCTGGAGTCGGCTGGGTTGACATAATCCAGGTTGACTCCCGAGAATTGGGCGTGCTGCCTTAAATCAAAATCAGTGCGGTAAGCCAGGCCATAGAGCTCCGAAGCTCCGAAAGGAAAGTCATAGAGCAAATCCACAGTTTTTTTGGAATAGTGGGAAAGCTGCTCCGGGGCGTGCTCTTTTTCTTGCAGGTGTTCTTTTTTCAGGCCGATCTTTTCGCACCAAAGGTGCATTTGTTCCAGCCAGTCGGAAAAAGTGCTTTCCCAGTTTTTTTCTTCAATGAAATACTCGATTTCCATCTGTTCGAACTCGATCACGCGGAAAATGAAGTTGCCGGGGGTGATCTCGTTGCGGAAGGCCTTGCCGATCTGGGCGATGCCGAAGGGGATTTTAATCCGGGTGGTGTCCAGGATGTTCTTGTATTCTAAAAAAATGGCCTGGGCGGTTTCCGGCCTGAGATAAGCGATGTTCTCGGCGCTGTTCGAGGTTTTGCTCATCTGGGTTTGGAACATCAGGTTGAAATGGCGCACTTCCGTAAAATTGCTGAGGCCGCACTTGGGGCATTTCAGTTTATTTTCTAAAATAAGCCGGCTTAGGTCTGCTAAAGAGAGCCCTTCGACCTTGATTTTGAGCTTGCTTTCGATCAAATGATCGGCCCTGAAGCGGCTTTTGCATTCCCTGCAGTCGACAAGAGCGTCGGTAAAAGAATCAATATGCCCGGAGGCCTTCCAGGCCAGGGGATGGAGTAAAATGGGCCCGTCGATGCCGACCATGTCGGATCTTTGCTCGACAAAGGTTTTCCACCAGAGATTTTTCAAATTATTTTTTAACGCCGTTCCATAGGGTCCGTAACTATAGGTGTTGGCAAAGCCGCCGTAAAGCTCCGAGCCGGGGTAGATGAAGCCGCGGCGTTTGCAAAGGGCGACAATCGGTTTTAAAGAATCAAGCTTGGCGGCCATAAAAGAACCTTTAAAGGTTGAAATTAAGGCTATTCTAACTGAAAAAAACGCTTTCCCTCAAGGCAATTGATCTCAAGAAGGCTGCCTAAACGCCGAAAAGGCGTAGTCAAGTTAAAATTTTAAAGCGTAGAAAGGAAAAGATTTTTGACGGCAAAATGTTTTTTTTTGATAAAATTATTGCCAATCATTTGGGAAACACATGAATGCTTCGCTGGGAAAATGGCGCCAAAGATTTTGGCCGATCGAGGGCTTTGAGTTAAAAAAATTCTTCGCCCTGTTCCTTTTGAAGTTTTTGATTTCGTTAAATTATTCGATTGTCACCAACCTTAAAGACGCCATTATCATTACGGCGGACAATTCCGGGGCCGAGACTATTACCACCGTCAAGGGCTTTGTGGTCCTGCCTTTTGCCATTTTATATACGGTTGTTTTTGCCAAGCTTTCGAACCATTTTAAGCGCTCGACCCTGTTTTACGGGATCATCGGCTTTTTCATGCTGTTTTATTTTCTTTACGGCTTTGTGGTTTACCCCCATCTGGACTTCTTTTCGCCGTCGGCTTCCGCTGATCTTTTAACCGCCAAGATCGGCTCCCAGTACCAGCACTATGTGGCCCTGTACCGCTACTGGATGCACGCACTTTTTTTTACCCAAAGCGAGATGTGGGGCTCGGTGGTGATCTTTCTTTTGTTCTGGGGCTTTACCAACCAGATTCTGGAAATGGGCGAGGCCAAGCGCTTCTACGCGCTTTTTTCCGCCGGAGGGAACTTGGCCACCATTGCCGCCGGTTTTCTGACCATGCATTTTGCCCGCAGCTACAATAACTATCTGCAGACTCTTCAGGGCTCGCTTCTGGTTTTTATCATGATCGGCTTTTTGATCATGGCGCTTTATTTTTGGATCAGCCGCCGTATGCTGAAAACAGGCTCTTCCAAGTTGGCGGTTTTGGCTAACCTGGCGGAAGCCAAGACCAAGCTTTCTTTAAAAGAGGGCTTCCTGTACGTGGCCAGATCAAAATATTTATTGGCCCTGGCCGTGATGCTGATCTGCTATAGTCTGACGGTCAACATTGTCGAGGTTACCTGGAAAGCCCATCTGAAGCTGCAGTACACTTCTCCCGGCTCCTACCAGGCCTTTATCAGCCAGGTGAACACTTTGGTTGGAGTGGTCGCCCTTTTGATCGCTTTCTTTTTATCCAGCAATATTGTGCGTTTTTTAGGCTGGAAGAAAAGCGCTTTGCTCTGTCCCTTGATCATCGGCTTTACTTCTTTGAGCTTTTTGTTTTTGGTTTTAAACTACCGCCACCTGCCGGCCGGCTGGCTGGCCTTTTCGCCGGCCTTGGCAGTTGTTTTTTACGGGGCTGTGCAGAATATTTCGACCAAAGCCCTGAAATATGCCCTATTTGATCCGACCAAGGAAATGGCTTTTATTCCGCTGGACCAGGAAGCCAAGGTCAAGGGCAAGGCGGCTATCGATGTGATCGGCTCCCGTCTGGGCAAGTCGGGCTCTTCCTATCTGCAGATGTTTTTGCTTTTTTTAGTCGGCAGCGGTTCGATTTTAGAAGCAACTTCTTTAATTATTCCGATTGTAGCGGTGGTTTTGACAGCTTGGATTTTGGCTTTGCGCTCGATCGGCAAGAAAGTCGAAGAGAAGACCGGAGCTGCGGCTTAACGGCCGGGTTTTACAAGCTTAAAAGGGCTGGTTTTGGTATAATTTCCAATCCAAAGCTTAAATTTGAAGCGTTTTGAAGGAGAATGGGCCGGCCCGGATAAGGGGCAGGCGGCTTTCCGGAGCGAGGCGGAATTATTTTTTTTAACCGTTTGAGAGAAAAAGATGGAAAAACCAGAACCGGTCGGCAGTTACACCCTGGCGGATCTGCAGGCTTTTTTTTTAAAAAATAATGAAAAACCTTTCCGCGCCGCCCAGATTTTCGAGTGGATCTATCAAAAAAACGCCTTAAGCTACGGCCAGATGACCAACCTTTCCAAGGACTTGAGAAGCTTTTTAGAGG
Source organism: Parachlamydiales bacterium (assembly GCA_041652275.1). Classification (GTDB taxonomy): domain Bacteria; phylum Chlamydiota; class Chlamydiia; order Chlamydiales; family SM23-39; genus JBAZHS01. The sequence continues at coordinate 5,568 of JBAZHS010000010.1, read as the reverse complement.
TCTCCTGCCCTTTTCCGGTTTTAAAACTCAAGGAAGTGCAAGCTTCCCAGGACGGGGAAACGGTTAAATTTTTATTTGAGCTTGCCGACGGCCTTTTGGTGGAAAGTGTGTTTATCCGCTCTTTCGAAAGAAGGACCCTGTGTGTTTCTTCCCAGGTCGGCTGCCGTTCGGCCTGTAGTTTTTGCGCTTCCGGCCGGAGGGGTTTTTTCCGCAGCTTGAAGACGGCCGAAATTGTTGAGCAGCTTTTGCTGGTGCAAAGCCATTTAAAAGTTAAGGTCAGCCACGTGGTTTTTATGGGCATGGGCGAGCCTTTGGATAATCTGGAAAATGTTTTTCAGGCCATCCGGGTGATCCATGAGCCCAGGGGCCTGAACCTTTCTTCTCGCCGGATTAGCGTTTCCACTGTCGGCCTGCTAGAGGGGATCGACCGGCTTTTGAACTTTGAGCTGAAGGTTAATTTGGTGCTTTCTTTGCACGCCGCCAGTCAAAAGCTAAGGGAAAAGCTGATCCCTTCTGCAAAAGCCAATCCGCTGGAAGCTTTGCTCGAAAAGATGGCCCTGTACGCCGAGAAGACCTCCCGGGACATTACCTTTGAATACATTTTAATTGACGGCTGCAACAGTTCGGAGCAAGCAGCCCTTGAGCTTTGCTTTTTACTGAAGCCTTTTAAGCACTTCAGCGTCAATCTGATTCCCTATAACCCGGTTGCCGGCCTGGAATTAAAAAGGCCTGCGGTCCGGGAAGTAGAAGCTTTTGAAACGATCTTGTTGCAACACCACCTGCCGGTTACCAGGCGCTATACGAAAGGCGATGATATTGGGGCGGCCTGCGGCCAGCTGGCCTTAAGAAAGATTGATTAATTTTTTTTCTTCGGGTAGATTTAAAAAATAATTTTTTAAGGCGGTTGTGTGAATATTGCCCATTATTTTACTTTTTCTAGGGTTTTTTTAATTCCCTTTTTTCCTTTGGTTTATCTCCATCCCGACTGGTTTGGCCTGAGTTTTAAAATGGTGCCTTATGTGCTTTTGCTGATTTTGCTTTTCTGTGAGATTTCGGACTTGATGGATGGTTTTTTGGCCCGGAAAAAAAAGTTGGTTTCCGATCTTGGCAAGATTATTGATCCGATGGCGGATGCGATCACCCATATTTCGGTTTTTTTGACTTTTACCCAGGGGGCCATCGGAGCGCCGCTGTTGATTGTTTTTGTTTTGCTTTACCGCGAGATGGTCATTTCCGCCTTGAGGACCCTGTGTGCTTTGAAAGGCTTTGCTTTGGCGGCGAAAAGAAGCGGCAAGATCAAGGCGGTTTTCCAGGCGGTGGTGAGCTTTTTAATTGTTTTAATGCTGATCCCCTATAGCCTGGGAAAAATTTCCCTGGCTTTTTTGCAAAGGGCCTCTTTAGTTCTTCTTAGTTTAGCTGCGGTCTACAGCGTGCTTTCGGCCGTTGATTATTTTCTTTCCAGCTGGAGTTATTTGCGCCGGCCGAAAAAATAGACGGCCGGTTTTTTCAAGATTTTTTTGATTAAAAAAAAAGCCGGCTTGGTTTAAAACAGGAGAAGAGCTCCGTTTTCAAATATCCAAAACAAGGAGAAAGGTCATGTGGGTTTATTTAAGTTGGGTTTTTGTTGCGCTCAGTTTGATCGGCAACCTTTTTGTGATTAAAAAATCGGTTTATGGCTACTGGCTGTGGATCCTGGCCAATTTGGGCTGGATTGTTTATGATTTTCAGATCAAGGCCTATTCGCAGTCCTTTTTGTTTTTCGCTTATTTGCTTTTAGCCATCTGGGGTGTTTTCGAGTGGTCGAAAAAACCGTCCGGAGAAAAGGCCAATGGTTAAGGCTGTTGCCATTATCGGCACCCATGGGGTTGGTAAAACGACTTTGGCTTACCAGCTTTGCTCTTATTTGAAAGAAAGGCTTTTTAACGTTAAGCTGATCCATGAGACTGCCCGCTGCTGCCCTTTTCCTTTAAATGAGGATGCCACCGAAGAGAGCGAGCTGTTTATTCTGCATTCCCATTTTTTAGAAGAGCTCAAAGCGGTGGCCGAAGGCTACGAGGCCTATGTCGCCGACCGTTCGCCGATTGATCCTTTTGTCTATTTTAAAAAGCCGGCCGCCCATTTTTATGAACTGGAAAGGGTGGCCCTGAAATGGATGGAAAAATATGATCTGGTCCTTCTGGTGGAGCCCAACGAAGAAAAGGATACTTTTATCGTTGATTCCAAACGGTCGCCTTCGGTGGAATTCCGCAATTACATAAAAGACCAGTTCCGGCTTTATGTGAGAAAGCTCTCGCCGGCGGTTCAAAAACGGCTGGTTACGGTCAACAGCGACGACATCTTCCGCGACTTTAAGCTGACCCGGGCTTTAGAAGGCATTGTCGGCCGGCTGAAACTGGAAGACCGCTTTGCCGATATGGCCCCGGTTTAAGAGTGGAGAAGCTCTTCGTAAAGGCCAAGGTAGTTTTTGGCCGCATGCTCTAAAGAAAAGTCTGTTTGCAGGCTGTTTTTGATCATGTGGCCCATTTGGTTTTTTTCGTCATAGTAAGTGTGGAAGGCTTTATCGAGGGCTTTTTTCAGGCCCTCCGTTTGTTGTTCATAAAAAGGAACAACCCGATAATTTTCAGGAGAAATGGCAATCTACTTTTTGATTAATGTCAGATTAAATCTAGCTTTATAAATAAAGTTTACACGAACGGCTACTTTAAAGCGGACTGGTTTTTGGGGAGCAGGTCACTGTACTAACCCTGATTTAATTTAATTGCTATTGACATTTGACAGATCAAAGTAAATCACGCTCTGGTTCGATGTCAGCCAGTCCAATATCTTCTTGATCGATATTGAAGACCTCGGTTTGATTCTTCATAAATTCAATCACTGTGTGATATGCCATAAGATAGCCGTTATTAAAGCTATCACACCCTTCTTTTGGATGATCTGCTTCTGTTTTTGCTTCTTTTGCTTGTTTTTTAATTATGGATATTAAATCTATAATGTAGCTTTTATATTTTTCATCTTCCATAATTTTACTTAATCCTTTCATTTAGAATTGATTTTAGGATATCTCTTTGTTCAATATAACATTGTATCTCAGCTGGCCATTTTTTGTTGATTAAAGCTTGCTGTCTTTCCGGATGTAGCTTATCCCAGTGTGGTATGAACTTTGATGGGTTTGCAATTTTTTCTTTGTGAAGGGCTATTTGTTTTTCATAGCTTTTAATTCCCTTTTGGATCTCTTTAGTTGGTTTTGAGAGATAGTCCCTTACCATCTTCACATGGCTGTCTTTGCTAATTGCAGCTTTAAATACCTCACTTTCTGATTGCGAGACTAATCTATCTAAACGACTGTTAATTGCGCCTTCCAATTTTCCAGTCTTTTGCAGGTGTCCCATTTCCTTTGCAGTAAACCCAAGTTCTTCTCCAAGAAATGCGCTTGTTTTCCCAGCGTTAATAATTTCTCCAGCTCTAGCAGTATTTCCAACCATAGCAGCTGTTTCGAGGACAAGTGTTTCTTCAGCTATTTGAAGATTTTTCAAGACAGCTGCTAGTTCTCGTGCACTCTTTGCACTCTTGCTTGCAATTTTGGCTACAGCTCCCGGTGCCGCAATATCTGCCCCATGTTTTCCAAACGCATACCCAGCTAGCTCTCCTTTTTTTTCTGAAGGAAGGGTATCCCACTGGGCAACTAATTGGTGAATTTCTGGAGAAAGAATTTCACCAATATCCCCCCACTCATCATCACGAGCAAGCCTTGCAAGTGTTGAGAGAGCTTGATACATTTGTGTTGAAGTGTGAATGGGATGAGCGACCAAATCTCCAAGAACTAGCATAATCCCTTTTCCGGATTCATAGACTCCTTTTGGCAGTCCTTTTGCGAACCCAAGAGTAAATTCTGGAGTGGAAAACGTAATCTTTTCCGGTGCTTTCTCAACCCGAGTAGTAAATTCCCGAAAATCTTTGAAAGACTGGTCATATTGACCCATATCGAAATAGGAGCGGCTTCTCTGTAAATAGGGCATAGGATCTGTTGGATTCATGCTTACGATCTTACTAAAGTCATCCACGGCCTGACCATAATATCCATAATGACGCGCGGCCTCTCCTCGCATCTGACAGGAAAGAGCATCAACATTTACTTCTCTAGACGGGTCTGAGAACATAGGGCCACAGTTACTAGAAAACCGCGAGTCGATTTCATTGTGTCCAAATCCTATAGGATTATCAGTTACTCCAGAAGGCAAAGCAAAGTCAGGATGCGAACTAATACTGCGGAGCTCTTCTGAAAGCTGAGGGTAGTTTGGAATCTGGCTGTTAAAGTAGTTGAAGCTATTGTGTGCGAAAAGAGTACCGGCAACTCTGCCTGTTTCTTTTATTGAAAGCCCCTGGCTGGTTTTGGACGATGGAAAAAAAATCTTTCCAGTGAGATGTTCTTTGAAAGAAGTGACCTGATCTTCCATAGCCGCCTGGAAAGTTGGAGCGATACTTGAAGATGCTTGAAAGCTGTTTGATGTAGAAGAAGAGCTTTTACTGGATTCAGATTTACTTGATCCAGAAGCAGATCCAGGGACAGAGGCACCTGCGCTAGCTGCCCCTGCTGCAGTTGATGCTGCTGAGGCAGCACTTGCAGAAGTTGCGACTACCACAGCCACTGTAACAGCAGCCACTGCAACAACGACGACGGCCCCTATGATTATCGCCTTTTTGTGTTTTTTGCAGAACTTTTTGGTCTTCTTCCATGCCTTGCTGATTTTGCTGCATTGAACAATGTTGTACTCAGAATACCCATTCAGAACTGCAGGAACAATCATGTGTTCACTGCTACTTTCCAGATAACGGGCTAATTGAAAACCGCTGTCTTCTCCATACAGCAAATCATAGGAATCCTCCTCTAGATCTGCTTCTTCGTCAAACTCGTTTGGGAGGATACCTTCTCTTGCAAGAGTCGCCAAATATTCATTCACGCGTTCTAACTGCTCTGGTGGATATCTTCGTTCAAGTCCCCCAGACTCTAGATCATCGAGCATTTGCATAATCTCGTCGTATGTCGTTGGGCGCACCCATTTTGCGGTCTGTTCTCGAGTACCCCAGCACCAGTCTTCCAACCAGTTTACTATTTTAGGCACGGCTTGAGGCAAAGAATATTCAGGATAAGCAAGTAACGATGGTGTTGTAGCCAAAAAAATGCAATAGGTAAAAAACCTCAATTTCTGCATGACGAGAAGCTCTATAGCTTTCGATTCATTTTGCTCTGTAAGTTTATGCTTGATTTTCCAAAATGTCAATCAACTGTTTTTTGCTAGTTAAGAAATACCAGCTCGTAAATTTAGATAGTGTAACATTTGGTCTGTAATTTCAGTTTTCGTTAAAGATTAACACCTTAACAAAAGACTTGAAAAAAGTTTGAGAGCACGCTTTCTTTAGGTTTGAGATTAACAAAATCCTAAGGAGGGAAACATGATCTCAAACACAAACCTTACATCACTTTTAATCGAGGTTCTAGATGAGCTCTCAGAAAACGGCTGGTTACGGTCAACACCGACGACATCTTCCGCGACTTTAAGCTGACCCGGG
>JBAZHS010000009.1:4410-16006 GCA_041652275.1 Parachlamydiales bacterium | reverse complement strand
CGGCAACAAGAAAGATGGAAGCCAGGGAAGCTATAACAGCCAGGGCAACAACCGTAATTTTTTGGACCTTTCGATCGAAAGGAAGCACTTTGTCGATAAAGCCTGAAAGACCGGATACGGAGTTTGTTGAGGCCATGATTGCCCCTGTTTTGGTAAATTAATAATAAGATTATAAAGCAAAAAGTAAAAAAAAAACATTTATTTTTACCTGCTCCCCCTTTTTTTACTAAAAAAAGCAGTCTAAGCCGGGAAAAGCTTTTTTAAGCTGTTGATTTTAAAAATCTTGCCAAAGGCCGTCCGTTTTAATCAGTTCGATCAGCGCGTCTGCCGCCGCGGCGGTTTTAATTTTTTTTTGAACACAGGTTTGGCCACGGTAAAGGTGCACTTCATCTGGCGCGGCGCCAATAACGCCGAAATCTGCTTCCCCCATTTCTCCGGGACCATTGACAACACAGCCCATCACGGCAATTTTCAATCCCGGCAAATGGGCTGTTTTTGCTTTGATCTCGCGGGTTAGGAAGGAAAGGTCAAAAAGCGTCCGGCCGCAGCCGGGACAAGAGATAAATTCAGTTTTAAAAACCTTTTTTTGGGCCGCCTGCAGAAGGTTTTCGGAAAGCTCGAGCTTTTCATTAATGGCCAGCGGGACTTTCAAACAGATCCGGCTGATCAGGCCTTTGACCAGCAAAACGCCAACAAACGCCGAAGCTTCCAAAAGAATCTTTTCCTGGCTGCCCTGAAACTTTAAAGGGCGAACCGCCTGAAAGCTCAGGGTTTTCGCTTTGATCAGCGGGGTTAGCTTAGAGTTGAGAAAGCTGCCGTCAGGGTGTTTTTTTTTCAGCCTTGGATTCGGAGAAGGGCAAAAAACAAAATCCGTGCGCTCAAGCTGTTTGGGGGTTAAGGTTTTCAGCTCTTTTTGGTTTAAAGATAAAATTATTCCACTGGAAGAAAAACGCTTCGGGCGTTTCAGCTCTTCGGCCAAACGGGAACGGACAGATTTTTTTTGGGTAAAATCCCGTAAAATCCTGGCCGGCAAAAGTTCGTTTTGCGGATCTTCGGTCAACGAAAGCCGGATGGTATCGCCGATGCCCTCAAAAAGCAAAAAACCGATGCCCAGAGCTGATTTAACCCTTCCCGTTTTTCCTTCTCCGGCTTCGGTCACCCCCAGATGGACCGGATAGTCCCAGTCTTTTTTTTGCATCACCCGGACCAGCTCTAAATTGGCTTTGATCATCAAAAGCGGGCTGGAGGCCTTTAACGAAAAGACCAGGTCGTGAAAATGATGTTTTCGGGCAATCTCGGCATATTCAAAAGCCGAAGCGAGCATGCCCTCAACGGTATTGCCGAAGCGCGAAAGGATCCGGTCGGAAAGCGAACCGTGGTTCACGCCAAGGCGCAGGGCTTTTTTTTGTTTTTTAAGCTTCGCCAAAAGCGGGCAAAAACCCTCTTCCAAACGCTCCAGCTCAAAACCATATTCTTTTTTTGAATACAGTTTTTTTTGAAAAACAGCCCGGGGATCCAGGAAGTTGCCGGGATTGATCCGGATTTTATCGGCAAAATCCGCAGCCAGAAGAGCTGTTTTAGGAAAAAAGTGGATGTCGGCAATTAAAGGAACCTTTATTTTTTTTTGGAGAAACAAATTTTTGAGCTTTTCAAGAGCCCGCGCCTCGTTTAAACCGGGAATGGCCAGGCGCAAAAGCTCGGCGCCTTTTTCAATCAGGCCGAGCGCCTGTTCGAAAGCAGCTTTGGTTTCTGTAACCGGAACTGTCAGCATCGTCTGCAGACGGATGGGATTTTTGCCGCCGATAGCCGTAGAACCGATTTGAACTTCACGGGTTAAAAAACGCTTTAACATAGACGGCCATTATAAAGAAAACCGGCTTTTTTAACACGCTAGGAAAGCTCTTCAAGCTTTGCCCAGGATAAAGCCGCTGCCGGTGGTTTCGCCCGCCTTTCGCCAAAGGAACTGCTGGGCCAAAGCAAGCAAAAACCCAGCGGCGCTTGGTTAAGGCGACGCGGCTGCATCTTCCAGCGTCTAAAGGATGCGAATCTTTTTGTTTTGGCTTAATTCAAATGTCAACAAGCATTTCCCATTCCCAAAAAGACCGGCCTTCGGCCGTTGGAGGAGGATATTTTTTTTCACTGAGCTTGGTGTGAAAAGCAATTGCTTTGAAAGGCGAACCGTCTTTCAATTCCAGGCGGTAGATCAGATCATTTAAAGCTAAAATCACTTCTTCCAAAGAGCTGACTTTTTTATGGTTAAGGTAAGCCAAAAGGGGCGGATGCTGAAAGGCCAGGGCCATTTCGGCGTTTCTTTTCAGTTCTTCAAAATTATGGCCGCGGATCAAAAAAGCCGGAGCGGTTTGATTTTTAAGTTCTTCAAAAGGCGGTAAAAAAACTTTTGAAACCAGGGGCTGATAAAGACCGCCGAGACTTTGGAACAGGTGAAAGGAAGTTAAAATCACCGGAAAGGGCTCAAAAGCCTTTTTCCAGGCTTTTTTTTGAAAGGGATAGCGGGCGAAGGCCGTATGGGCTAAAAACTTGCGCTTGCCTTCCGGAACAAGGCCATGGCCAGAAAAAAAAGCCTGTACTTTCCGGCGGTATTGCTCCAGTTCCCTAGAAAATTGCGAGGGATTAAAAAAAACCAGGCGTCCGGCCACAACGCGGGGATGAAAAAAGGGCAGGAAAAGCAGTTTGTCAAAATAGCCGGTCGGTGCGATGGCCAAATCCGGCAGGGGCAGTTGAAAAAAAAGCGGTTCGATTTGAGCTTTTTCCACTTCGCCTAAAAAAAGCAGGGTCAGATGACGCTGTTTTTTTTCAATGAGCCTGCCTTCAGGCTCATTTTTCAAAAAAGCTGAAAACAGCCGAAAGCCCAAAAAAAGACGCATCTCTTACCTCAACAAATTTACATAAGCCAAAGTCTGCCCCCAGGGAAAGGCCAGCTCAAAGGTTTTGTCACTAAAAAAAGCCGGATCATAATCATTTAAAGCGTAGCTGACGGTAATGATTTTTGTCTGCGGTTTTAAAGTTTTGAATTTTTCAATCAGCTGGCGGATCAGCTTTTCTTCCAGATTGGAGCCGTAAAGGTAAATAACACTAAATTCCTGAAAGGAAAAATCTAAAAAATCACCCTGGAAAAAAGCCGTTTTGCTTCCTCCAAAAAAAGCCGGAAGGCGGCTGAAAAAAACAAACAGTCCGATCTGTTCGATTCCAACAAACGAGCAGCCGCACAGGGCTTTGAGCCAAAAAGCCGCCCGGCCCCGGCCGGAGCCCAGTTCCAGCAAATGGTCCGCCTGGCCAATCTGGGCTTTTTTAGCAATGGCGCCCAGCGCGGAAAGTGGCGTTTCGCCGTAGGCCCAAAGCTTTTTAAAGCGCTTTTTTTTTAAAAACCTGCGCGAAACCCGGTAAGGATTGAAAAGCAGTGAAAAAAGGCCGTAAAAAATCTCGAACGGCAAAAACTTCAGATAGGCTGCCGGATAGTTTCGGGCGGCTTTTAGAAGGTCGCGGAGTAAAAAGATCTTCAGTTTTAAATAGGTTTTAAAAGTTGACATAGGTACCCGGTTCAACCGCCAAAAAGGCCTTTGGGCTGACTTTCGCTTTTTTTAGCTCCAAAAACAGCTCATAGGGCGGCAGGGAAGCGGCCTCAGCGGTCAGGCGAAAGGTCTTCCAGTGCATTGCCAAAGAAAGCCTGGAAGCGGTTTCCAGATGGATTCTGACGGCCTCTTCCGGATTGACATGCATGGGCTGCATTAAAAAGCGCGGCTCATAAGCGCCAATGGGAAGCAGGCTCAGATCAAAACCCTGAAAAGTTGTTCGCAAGTTTTTAAAATCAAAGGGATTATAGCCGGTATCGCCGGAAAAATAAATTTTTTTACCTTCGGCTTCCACCACAAAGCCGCACCAAAGGGTCCGGTTCAAACCAAAAGGCCGCCTTCCGGAGTGGTGCTGGGCCGGGACAGCGGTAATTTTAGCTTTTCCCAGCTCCAGGCTCTGGTGCCAGCCGAGCTCAAAAAGCTGTTTTGGTCCAATGGTTTTGATGTTTTTTAAAAACCACGATTTTAAGCCGGTGGGCAGGACCCAATTCAGCCAGGGCTGCAAAAGGGCCAGTTTTCTAACTGTCTTGAGGTCCAAATGATCGTAGTGGTCATGGCTGATCAAAACAAAGTCCGCCTGCGGCAATTTTTCTATTTCCAAAGCCGGCGGATGTTTCCGCCGCGGCCCTAAAAAAGAAACTGAAAAGCAGGTTTTATGCCAGATCGGATCGGTTAAAAAAACGGTTTTTTTCAGCCGGATCAGAAAAGTCGCATGGTTGATCCATAAAGCATGCGGCCTTTCGGGAAGAAAAACCAGGTTTTCCGGAAAGCTGAAATCCAAAGGCGCCTTTAAGTGGTTTTGTTTTTTGTAAAAACCGCTTTGCCACAAAAAAACCTGCCAAAGCCAGTTTTTAAACCATTGGAAATGGGGGTTTTTAAACTTTGCCAAAAAAGCCTCTTTTATATTTTTACGGTAAAAAAGCCCTTTCCTTTTAGGTTGGGAATGTACCGCCGCTGTTATTTTTTTTTAGCCTTTTTCCAAAACCGCTTCTTCATGGACTAAAGAGTCTGAGCTCTTTATAATATTGAATTTTAGGGGAAAGTTTAAATTATGTCCAAACTAACCGAGCATCCGGAAGGAAGCGCCAAAGAACTTTGGAAAATTTCTTTTCCTTTGATGATTTCGTCTTTGGCGACCATGTCCATGCTGTTTGTCGACAGGCTTTTTTTGGCCCACTATTCGCTTGGCGCTTTAAACGCTTCGGTCAACGCTTCCAACCTGGCCTGGGTCTTTTCCGGAGGCTTGGGTATGCTTACGGCCATGAGCGAGGTTTTTGTTGCCCGTTACAATGGCGCCGGCCTAAATTCGAAAATCGGCCCGGCCGTTTGGCAGATGCTCTGGATCGCGCTTTTTTCCTTTGCGCTGTTTTTACCTTTGGCGTTTCAGCTGGGCCCCCGGTTTTTTTCTGCCCATTCCTTTTGCAGGCTGGAGCAAGACTATTTTCTCATCGCCATGCTCTTTGGGCCCGCCTATCCCCTGTTAACGGCCCTAAGCGGTTTTTTTGTCGGGCGGGGGCAAACCCGGATTTTAATTATCCTGGCCTTTTTGGGCAATCTGCTTAATGTGCTTTTAGACCGGCTGTTCATTTTCGGTTTTCCGGGATGGGTTCCTGAAATGGGAATTAAGGGAGCGGCCATCGCCACCTCGATCGGTTCGCTTTTTCAGGTGGCAGTGCTTTTCTGCCTGTTTTTAAAAAAAAACCAGCGGGAAAAATTTCAAACGGCAAAACCGGCTCTGAACCTTCAACTTTTAAAGCTTTGTTTAAAAATCGGCCTGCCGCAGGGCCTCTTTTATTCTGTCGAAGTGCTCGGCTGGTCTTTCTTTTTCTTTTTGATGACCGATTTGGGCGAGGGCTATATCACCATTTCCGCGGTTTGCCAAAGCCTGATTTTGCTTTTTTCTTTCTTTTTAGACGGACTGAGCCGCGGGGTTACGGCGATAGCCGGTAATTTTTTGGGAGCTAAAAAAATCGACCGGATTGCTTTCCTGCTCAAATCCGGCTTAAAACTGCAGCTGGCCTTTTCGCTTTTCACCGCTTTTTTCTTCATTTTCCAGCCCCGCTGGCTGCTGGAGCCGCTTTTCGCCCTGGAAGCCTTTGGCGGCCGTCTGAATTTTGATCTGACCTTCCGTTTTTGTCTTTTTTGCACGTCCCTTTACCTTTTTTTTGAAGGCCTTCGCTGGGTCCTGGCCGGTTTTCTCACCGCTGCCGGAGACACGCTGTTTTTAATGCTTTCAGGCGCTTTTTCCGTCTGGATTTTTTTTCTGCTTCCGGTTTATTTGTCGATCGTCCTGAAAGCCCAGAAGATCGAGCTGGCCTGGCTTTTGGCCGCCGCCTACGCCGCCCTGCTTTGCCTGGTTTATTTTCTCCGTTTTAAAAAAGGTAAATGGAAGGCGCTTGATCTTTTGGATAGAAAAAAAGCTTATTCGGAAATTGAGCAAAACCAGGAGCTGCCTTAAGTAAAAAAGGCGTAAATCCTAGCCCCTTTTAAAAAGGAATTAATTTTTCAAAAAAAGCCAAAATTTCCGGCCTGCCTTTGGACTTTTACACCCAGCTAAGTCTTTTTCTGCTAACTTTTTTCATTTCTTTCGGGGTCGCTCCGATCCCCTCCGGCTGTCTGATCGCCACAATGATCGTTTAAAGGCCCTCGCGGAATAAATGGCGAGTCAGTGGCCATTATTGTCGCAATCGACCGCTTTTTGGACATGTTCAGGATCACCGTCAATGTCTTCGAGACTTCGGTTAGTACCGTTTTGGTCGGCCGTAGTGCTTTTTGAAGTTTTTCAATATATTACACTAAAATTCTAAAATTTTTAAGCCACATAAATCTCTATTATCCAGCGTCTTGTGTTAATTTGGACAATTTGTAATTTTCATTTACAAATTGTCCAAATATGATATAATAAGCTAAAAACAGAGAGGGATTCCAATGATCCCAAGAGAATTAGCAAAAAAACTAAAAGAGTTGGTTCAATCTTATCCCGTCATTGCTTTAACCGGACCTAGGCAGTCAGGAAAAACGACCTTGGTAAAAGAACTTTTTTCAAAGACATTTAAATATGTTAATTTAGAAAATCTTGAACTTAGAAATTTTGCAAAAAACGATCCTAAAGCTTTTTTACAAGAAAATCCAAATCCCTTGATTATAGACGAAGCACAATATGCCCCTGATCTTTTTTCTTACATACAAGTCATTGCAGATGAAAATAAAAAACCAGGTCAATTTATTTTAACCGGTTCACAAAATTTTCTTTTGCTAGAAAAAATTTCCCAATCTTTGGCCGGCAGAGTCTCAATTTTCCATTTATTACCCTTCAGTCTTAAAGAACTTAAAGAAGCTGATTATAAAACACCGCAGCTTGAAGAGTTGCTTTTTACTGGGTTTTATCCAAAAATCTATGATCAAAAACTCGAACCAAAAGAATGGTATTCAAACTATATTCAAACCTATACGGAAAGAGATGTTCGAACTCTAAAAAACATTCAAGATTTAGGTACTTTTCAAATTTTTTTAAAAATGTGCGCTGCGCGCACTGGACAGCTTTTAGATTTAACTTCGATTGGAAATGACTGTGGGATTTCTCACAACACTGTAAAAGATTGGATTAATATTTTAGAAGCTAGTTTTATGGTTTTTTTATTAAGGCCGCATTTTAACAATTTTAATAAGCGTTTGGTAAAATCTCCAAAAATTTATTTTTACGACTCAGGATTGCTTTGTCATCTTTTAGGTATTGAATCAGCTCAACAACTCAAAACACATTATTTAAGAGGCGGTATTTTTGAATCTTTTATTATAAGCGAACTGTTTAAAAACAGAATCAATCAAAAAAAGAATCCCAATATCTATTTTTGGAGAGATCAACATGGTCATGAAATTGACTGTCTGATAGAAAATGGATCTATATTAACTCCCGTAGAAATAAAATCGGCTAAAACCATTAATTCTGATTTTTTTGAGGGTTTAAATTACTGGAATAACCTAGCTAAAAATTCCCCGGAAAACACTTTTTTAATTTATGGTGGCGAAGAAAATCAGACGCGAAGCCAGGGTAAAATTATTTCATGGAAAAATTTAGAAAAAAATTTTCCAAAAATGATTTAAAAATAAAGCCTTATTCATCAAAAATTATAGGAATTTCAATGGCACTTTTCAATAAGTTCTCTCAGAGCTAGACAACAAGAACCCTAAACACCCTTTCTGGAAAAGGTGTTTTCAAATTTAAAACTTTGTAAAAATCCTTAAGAAAACCACCTCAAAACAAACCCTCCCCTTTCCCCTCATTAAAATTTGAATTGTCGGTCTATCTTCTTAAAAGGGGGTTAATTTTTTAAGAAAAAAGGATGATTTTAGCCTAAAACTTCTTCGGCCGCTGCGGGCTCAGACAGGTACTGGAAAAAATAAGCCGTCCTGGCGGCTTGAAGCGCTGCTTCTCGAGTGACCTTTCCAACTCTGGTATCGCTGGAATAATACCACTGATAGGCCCCATTTTCAAAAACTCTTTCATAGGAAACATAGTGCCCGCTTTGAAGGCCGCCCATTTGAACAACAAAACAATTTAAAGCGTAGGCTTGGTCTGGTTGGCCCGCGGCCAGCTCTACGCCCCCATGGAGGATAATCTGTTCCGGTATTTCAACCGGCTGATCAATTCTCCGTCCCTGCCATTCTGGTTTGGACGAAACCTCTGCAGCTTTTTTTTCAATCCTTACTTGCCCCCCCAAAATCCAGGAAAGGAACTTTTCCAGAAGGGAAGCGTCCTGAGGTTCAGAAAAGCTCGGGACTAAAGCTGGCGCTGCTAAGCTTTCATATCTTTTTAAATGCACGCCCAGTTCCGAAGGCGCTTCTTTAAACGCACAGGTAATTTTAAGTCTTTGGTAATGTGTTTCATATTCGCGTGTTTGGGAGTTTTGCCTTCCTCTTCCTACCGGATCAGATCCCAGATCAAGCTCTTCTTGAAAAAAATCTTTTTTAAGCAGTTCTTCCAGGTGCGGGCAGTGATCGGCAGTCGTTTTCGGAATATTCATGGAAATAAAATAAGGACAACAAAGAGCTTCTCTTGGCCCATCAGGATCGTCAACAGCCGGTTCGTCTTCAATAGGCGCAAAAGTGCCGTCGTTCTGTTTGTGTACTTGGCGCATTTTAACGCTTTTTTGGACCGTAACCGTTTCCAGAAAATCCTGAAAAACCGCAAACAGCTCGTGGGCATCTTCTTGAGAAACGCGGGCAACATCTTTTTGAAAAAACTGAAAAAGACGTCTCACCGAATCGCCGGTTTCGGAAAGATCCTCCCCGTTTGCATACCGGTGAACAAATACTTTGAAAATCTGAGCAACATAAGGAAGGGCCTGGATTTTTCTTTCGGCGCTCTCAATGTTTTGCTCGATCTTTTTATACTCTTCACTCTGGCGTATTTTTAAAACTTGTTTTAAAGCCTGTTTAAGTTTTTGGGTATTTGTTTTTAGAGCGTTAAAATATTGGCCCTTGGCTTGTTCTAAAGCTTCATTATTTTTTACAAGATTTTCACGTAAAATTCTTTTTTCGTCGTCGGTTTTTCCTGCTTGTTCAAGCTGGGTTTCAATATAGTGTTTTTCTTGGTTTAACCTTATGCTTGATTCATTATATGCTTGTTTAATTCTCTCTTGTTCTGTTTCGATTTCGGCTAGATCTTTCAATGCTTTTTCGAGCAGCTTTTTTTTAGCTTCTTTTTGCCTTTCTAAATACTGGTTTTCTTTTGCTATAAGCTCTTTCACCTTGGCAGCGCGATCTCCGGCCAAAAAACGTCTTAAAAAAGGGCTTCTGAAGATAAACTGCAAATCGGCGTTGATAAAACAGTTGTTGCCGGGATTAGCTATTCCCCGGACCGGTGCTTCTTTTTTAAACTCGGGAAGCTCTCCGGCAGGATGCCGATCGCAAAAGGCTTTTAAAAAATCCACATCAGACTGCAACTTTTCTTTTCTTTTTTGATCTGTCTGTTGTTGCTTTTTTATGTGGGTTTGATATTGTTGTTTGAGAGAATTAAAGGCTTTTAAAATATCTCTAACCTTATCCGTAGGGGCCGTTGGCAAGGAAGGCTCAGATTGACGAGATAGATCAGGCCGCGAAGCATCCCTGACATCAGGCGGAAGCATCCCTGGTGTTTTTTCGGCGCTACCGGAAACAGATTGATCCTCGGCTTCTATTTCCGAAACTATTTCATTAGAATGAAAAATTATGCCAGAGACAAGAGCAGCAACTCCCAGGCTCAAACCAACCAAAGGAACAACGGTAAAGCCAAGTAAATATAGCCCCAAGACCGCTGCCAGGGCCAAAGAGCCAAGGACATATAAAATTCTGGAGGCGATCACAAAGCCGCTGGTTTTTTGGGCTGTTTGACCAGCTTGGCCCGCATGCTCGGAAATCAGGGCAGGAGACTTTGATGCTAAGGTCTTTGCGTCAACGGGAACAACCGGATTACAACTAGCGGACATAAAATCTTATATTTTGTTTTTAATTAATTAATATTATATCTGTTTAAACTGTTAATTTCTACAGTTTTTTGAAAGTTAAAATTAGTTTTTTACATTGTTTTTAATAACTTTTTTCATCTAAACCGTTAGTTGTTAAGGGGTATTAAATTGCTCAGGCGCCTGTCCCGGTACAACTGCTTTAGTTTTAAATCTTTTTTTAGCTTTCCCCGTTTTTTAATAAAAAAACCGCCAGTACTTTAGCATCTTCAGCCTTTTTTATACGGATAAGGTCTTTGTTCAAAACTGCTAAAGGCTGTAAATTGATCGTCAACGACTTAGGTTTAATAGATTAACCGGTATGGATTAACTGAAAAAAACTTTTAAAGCCGAAATTCCCCCTCTTCTTTGATCCAGGAAAAAACCTGAAAGACGGCCGAAGCCAGAATGGTCAGCGCCCCAGCCTCAAGAAGCAAATAGCTGCCATGAAAAAAGATTTGGGAAAAAGCATGGTGGGAAACGCCCCAAAGGGTCAAAACCAGATTACTGAAAGGCCATAAGACCAAAAGCAAAAACATTCCCACAGTGGTCAAAATGCCGCCAACAATCAAATAAGAAACAATCTTGCGGTCGGTTGAAGAAAGCAGGATTTTTTTTAACATTCTTCTGGGAGAAATCCAGTCTTCATATTTCAAAGTATTCGCTGAATCCCCCCTAATTTCCGACAGTGCCGACATAAGAAAACTTTTTAGCCTAAAAATATACCGCAAGAGTTTTTAAAAAAAAATAAATTTTCAAAAAAAGTTTTCCACCGGCAAAAAATGGCAGCCGCTTTAAACAAGGCGCTCAGCCCTGAAAAGCGGTTTTTTTAAAAAAAGATCCTCGCTTAAGGCAAACTTAGGCCGCGATTAAAAAAACTTTATTTTTTTTGAACAGAAATTGGATCCATGCTATGGATAGAAAAAAAAGGAGCGTTTTATGGTTAAATTCCCCCTGAAATATGAAGTCCAGGCCGAAAGCGGCGAAAAGGTCAACGAGGTTTGGAAATGCTCCAGCCATAACCTGGCGGCGCTTTCCTGCGCCGTTGCGCCCGAGTTCAACGGGCCCGGCAACCATTACACACCCGAGGATTTTTTCGGCATGACTGTTTTAAACTGCCTGATCGCAGTTTTCAAAGTCGTCTGCGACAACAAAAAAGAACCTTTTAAAACCGTCAGGGGCAAAGCAATTTTACATATGTCCCTGAACCAAAGCAACAACACGCTTTTTTTCAGCGAGCTTGACCTAACCCTGGAAGTACAGGGAGCGTCCAATCCCGAAGCGATAAAAAAACTTTTGGAATATAGCATTTCAGTCTGCCCGGCCTGCAACTCAATCAAGACCTCGAAAACTTTCCATTTGCAAGTCTCTTGATTTCGATCGGAAGAGCTGTTAAAATACCTGCTTTGATTTAAGTCCAAAGAGGTGTTTTATGAAACTTTTTTTCAAGTTTTTTTTGATTATTTTAACCCTTATAGGTGTTAGCGTGAGCGGTATGCAATTAGAAAACAAAAACAGCGCCAA
>JBAZHS010000009.1:0-4400 GCA_041652275.1 Parachlamydiales bacterium | reverse complement strand
GCTGGTGATCATTATGATGGGCCCTCCCGGGGCCGGCAAAGGCACGCAGGCGGTGGAACTGGCGCAAAAAATCAAGCTGCCTCATATATCTACCGGAGACCTTTTCCGGGAGCATTTAAGCCAAAAGACGGCACTTGGCCAAAAGGCCAAAGCCTTTATCGACAAGGGCGAACTGGTTCCGGACGACCTGGTCATCAACATGCTCTTTGAAAGAATCGCCAAAGCCGACTGCAAAGAGGGCTTTATTTTAGATGGTTTTCCCAGGACCATTGAACAGGCCAAAGCGCTTGAAAGCAAAATGCAGGGCCGTTTCCGTGTTATAACCCTGAATCTGCAAATTGCCGACCATCCGCTGGTACAGCGGATTACCGGACGGCTGATGTGCAAAAAATGCGGAGCTCCCTACCACAAAAAATTCCTGCCGCCAAAAGTGGCCAATACCTGCGATCTTTGCAAGGGTCCGCTTTACCAAAGGGCCGATGATACCGAAGCCATTGTCAAAGAAAGGCTCAGCGTCTATCACAAACAGACCGAACCGGTAATTTCATATTTTGAAAAAAAACCCGGCTCCCTATATCAGATTAATAGCGACCAGGAAAAGGAAGCCGTTTTAAAAGAGCTTTTAAAAACCGTTGAGAAAATTCGCTAAAAAGCTCTTTGTTTTAAACCTGGGCTAACCGGCCTTCCACAACTAAAGCCGGAGGCCCTGTCGAACGGACTTGGATGTAATTTAAGCGTTCCCCGCTTAAAGCCAAGGTCTGAAAAAAAGCCTTCTTGTGAAAAAGAAGGCTTTTTTTTAAGCTATAGTTCAAAAAATTTTTATGACTGTTTTTGCGCTTAAATTTCTTGATGCCGTAATTGCCGAAAGATGGTCTTTGGCGGATAATGAAGAAGCTTTGCTAGATGTTCAGGAAGCTCTTGATCCCTCCTCAGAAGAATTTTCCGAGCTGGCCCAAAATGTTGTTGTACCTTTTTTAAAAACCAAAGACAGCCGTTTTAACAAGCTTTTTTCCGACTGGCAATTTTTAAAAGCGACTTTTGACGATAACGCCGGTCTGGAAAAAGTCTTCGCTCTTTCAGCCAGCCAAACACCGGAAAATCTGGAAAATGCCGTTTATCATGGGCTGACTAAGCTCAAAGCTAAAATCAAGCAGGAAATAAAGGCAATCGATCCGGCGCTGGTCGGCAAGCCCAGATCAAACAGAAAATGGTTTTTTCAGCGCCTGATCGACCGGATCAAATGCATTTACCGCCGGATCATGACGCCGGTTGAAACTTTAAACCGGCTTATATATGCCAAAGAATTTTTAAAATTTTCGATCGGCTTTTTAAGCACGGTTTTTGCTTTTCAAACCAAAATCGAGCTAAGCGAGACGGAAAAAATTGCGGACAAGCTCAGCGCTTTGGCGGAAAATATTTTTGAAGAAGGCGAAGAAGCGGCGGCCATGGAAATGTTTCTGCAAAGGGCCCTGCCCCAAAACTTTACTGCTTTTACTTATGACGAAATCACCGGCGAGATGCAGATCAGCTATCCGGCTTCCCATCGCTTTATCTTGGAAGTAGACCTGAACGATTTGGGCATCGGCCGTGTAAAGGGAGAAGTCGTCGCAGAAAAAACAATCCAGGCCCAACTGAACCTGGAGCAAAAAAAACTCACTTTCGATAGCGGCATCCGGATCAGAAAAATTACTTTTTTAGACAAAGGCCGGCTCACTGGTTTTTTAAAAAAAATCGCTGATTTTACAGAAAGCCTGGCCGCGAGTAAAAAACCGCCGACCCTGGAATATGTTCAAGCTTTGGAAAACCATAAAATCCAGCTTAAGGTCTTGGCCACCGCCCCGCTTTGGCTGGTTTGCGGCATCCCCTCTTTTTTAAATGCTCCCAAATTAAAATATAAAACCTTAAGGGAATATCTAGCCCTGATCCGCTGGGAACCGGATTAACCTTTTTTTCTGTAAACTTCAAAATCTTTCTTTTTAAAGTTTTAGGCCTGGCCGCGAATCATGCCTGCCAAACCGGCGGTTTCGACGGCAGACCGTGTGAATAGCGCGGCTTATGCTGTCTATTGTGTATTGGGTGGATTGTCTTTAAAAGCTTAACTCAGAATATCATACACTATAATATAAGCTGGCTTTTTAAGCGGGAACGGTTTTTTTAGTAATAAAAACAACAGTTATTTAGTCTTTAATTTAAATAAAAAATTTGTTATAATTAATATTTAATAATAAAAATTATTAAAAATAATAACAAAAGGTTAAACCATGACTCAACCAATAACATCCGGTCCCTCCCAGGTCCCGAACACTCCGGATTCCCCAAGAGGCGTTTTGTCGCTGTGCCGTTTAGCCGCCCTGGCCGTTTCTGCCAACCCCGCTTTGGCGATTGAAAATTTTAAAAAAAAGCATACTATCAGCGAGCATTATTTCGCTTTATGCGAACATTTTAGCTCAAGAATGCTGTCCGAAACCAAAAACCTGCTTTTAGAACAACTGCCCCAATTAAGCCGCCAGTCTTTTTGCATTCTGACCACCGGCAGCGATGGCAGAAGCGAAAAACTTAACCGTTCCGAATCACCGGTCGAACTTGTGGTTTATTATCCGGAAGGCGAAACCGAAGAAACGCTTTGCCGCTCTATCAGCGCCCTTGCAAAAAGCAACTTGAGTCTGTTTTCGCAAATTGATGTGAAAAAAGCTTCGGAACACGCCCTTTGCGTTACCATGCAAAAGATCATTCCCACCCGACCCCTGCACTCTAAAATTCTTGTAGGCGACGAAACTACTTTTACCAATTACCTGATCAATTTCATTAAAGAGCTGAAAAGCATGTCCGCCAAAGATTTTAAAAAATTCAAAAAAGATTTTTGCGAGGACAGCCTGCGCAAACTAAAAAAAACCAGCCTTGGCGGCGCTTCGGAAGATGTTGATCTGGATAAGGGATTAATACAATACGATGGCTCTTACAAAAAAAGGGCCACCAAATACAATCTTCTGCGCGCCATTCAATATAACCTGGACAAGGTGATTTGCAATTTTATTCGGGAAGCTGACGAGGAAACCAGTTTAGATTTTCTAAAACACATGCCTCACAATACGTTTGAGCTGATCGATTACTTAAGCCAAAAGCATTTACTGGACAAATTCAGTTCAGCGGAAATTGCTTTTCTGAAAGAGGCTTATAAAACCGCATTAATTTATTTTCATGTCGCCCAGCTTTTATTTACCCACCTGGAAAAACCAGTCTCGCTGCAACTGAACGCCAGGCAAACTGAAGAATTAAAAGCAACTTTCCAAAAAACGGCAGAGCTGATCTCCCGTCTTTAGGGCAAAGCTTTTTCATCAAAGCAAAACCGCCGATCCAGCAATGCTAAAAACAGTTCTTTGTTTTATTAAAAAAAACTTAGGACATTTGAAGCCATTAACTGTGATCTATCATTTTTAGACAATGGAAAAGATTCCACAAAAAACTCTTTTAAGTTTTTAAAGAAAAACATATTTCAAAGAAACATACAAAAAAAACAAGCCAAAAACAGTTTTTAGAATATTTGGTTTAAATTTAGCAACCAGCCTAGCCCCATAGATCGCGCCGATCGAAGCGCCGAGGCCAATGGAAAAAGCCGCGGAAAAGTTAACCGTCCCCTGGTAAATTTTCCACAAAGCCCCCATTAAAACAATCCAAACAAAGGAAGCCATGGAAGTTCCAATTGCCAAGGGAAGGGGCATTTTTAAAAAAACAAAGGAAGGAACCAAGAGATAACCCCCACCCAAGCCAACAATTCCAGTTAAAAAACCAACCAAAGAGCCCAGCAGTCCCTTGGTAATTTTTTTTTCAGAAATTTTATTTTTCAGAACTGCCGGGTGTTTTTTTAATAAAATTCCCTCATAAATCATACGTAAAGCAACTAGAAAAAAAATAAAACCTAAAAGCATATCCAAAACTTTTCCGTAATTTTTAATATAGCTAAAAACCATCGAGCCTATTACGATCCCCAAGGCTCCGCTGCAGGCAATAATCTGTGCTGTTTTTTTCTCTACATTTTTCATTTTCACATGCTGCAGAGCGCCTGAAGCAGCGGTAAAAAAAACGGCCGTTAAAGTGGTCCCAACGGCAACCGCCGGTTCAAAACAAAAACCAAAGCGCATTACCGGCATCATTAAAGCACAGCCTCCAGTTCCTAAAAGACCGCCGATAATTCCGGCTAAAAGTCCAGTAATAAGATAAAGTAAATAAATCATTTTTATCATCTTGCAGCAAAAAAACCCTTTCCTTCAAGTAAGGGAAGTGCCACTTATTATTTTACATATGGCCAATCGGAGAAAGTATCCTGGCCAACATTATAACATTTTTACCCAAATAAGAATTAAAAAAAAATCCAGACATAACTTGCTTTTGCGCAATTAAAA
>JBAZHS010000008.1:11768-16228 GCA_041652275.1 Parachlamydiales bacterium | reverse complement strand
CTTTAAGCCGGTTTGGAATAAAAGCAGCAGTACGCCAATTTCCGCAATTCCGCTTATTAGCGGATCATGGGAAAGGTTTAAAAGTCCGCTGAACAGAGGTAAAAAGGCTAAAGCCGCCAATAAAATGCCCATGACGAGCTCTCCGAGGACGGCTGGCTGGTTGAACAGTTCGACCAAAGCGCCGACACGGCCGGCCAAAAGTAAAATGACGATGAAAAAGAAAACAAGGGGAAACTGGCTGGGCGAGCTATTTTCCGGCAGGGCAAAAAGGGCGAAAGGCAAAGTCAGAAGAGCTAAAAGAAAGGTTGATTTTTTCATAAAACTCCAAATAATTTGAGAATAATGGATTTGGTTTTTTTTTCAAAAGTTAATAGCTTTGGCATCTTGAAACTACACGGATCCATATTGAACCACTGCCCTGGTAAATGGAAAGTTGTTTTTAATCTTTTGATTGCAAAGGCTTTGGGTAAAAAAACCGGGTTTGGGGGTTCGCTGCAGGGTTTTAAAGAACGCCTTTTCAAAGCCGCCGGCTTAAGGAAAAAGCAGACCTTTAAGAAGGAATTTTGACGTTTCTTAACTGCCGGGCGGCTTTTTCCGGCAGCATTGTATTGATAAAGATTCCCGATCCGATCTCAAAGCCGGCTGGCTGCGTCAGCCGGGGAATAATGCCGATGTGCCAGTGAAAATATTCCAGGCCCCGCTCTTTGACGGGAAAGCAGCGGATGGTGTAGTTGAAATCGGGATTGTCCAGGCCGTAGTAGAGTTTGCCGAGCACAACTTTAAGATGCAAGGCCAAATCCCGGATTTCGTTTGGGCTGATCTTGTCAAAGGAGGCTAGGTGCTTTTTGGGCAAAAGCAGCATGACAAAAGGCATCGGTGCGGCGTAAGGCACAAAAGTCAAGAAATGGCTGGTTTCGAAAACGATGCGTTTTTGATGCTTCAGTTCTTTTTTGATAAAGGTGCAGTGCAGGCATTTGCCGTTAACATCAAAAAATTCCCGGGAGATGTCCGCCCGGCGGCGGATCTGGTAGGGGACAACGGGAGTGGCGACAATCTGCGAATGGGGGTGCACGAGCGAGCAGCCGGAAAGGGGCCCGTGGTTTTTAAAGATGGTGATGGCCTCAATCCCCTTGAGGCTTTGTAGAAAGCAGTAACGGTTTTTATAGGTCTGAATGACGGAAGCAATTTCCGCCTGGCTCATTAAGGCCAGGAAACGGTTGTGCCTGGGGTTTTCAATAATCACTTCGTGAAAGACGAAGCCGGAGATCTAGTTGTAAAAATTCGCCTGGCTTCTTTTAAGTTTTACGTAAGGAGCAAGGACTGGATACTTATTGGCGATCACCCGGGTCTTCCATTTTTTTTTGCCGCCGAGGCGGAAAGTCTCTTCAGAAATTTTTTCGTTGCCGGGGCAAAAAGGGCAATCTTTTTTATGTTCCGGATATTCGGTTTTTTCTTTCCTGATTTTATGGTCGTCCGGCCTTTTTGATCTTTCCGGGGCAATAATGACCCAGTCTTTCGAGGCCAGGTTGTATCTGATTTCCGACATAAAAGCCGTCCTTATCTGTTCTTTAAGCTCCGGCCGGATTTTTTCTCAATTAATAATTTTAATTAAGCGGGTTCTGTTCCCTGAAGTGAAATTTCTAAAAATGAAATTTTAATTAATTCCTTTCGGGCTGCGAAGTCAAAGTTTTTTTAGCCCGGATATTTTATCAGCCTTGGCCAAAGGAACATTAAATAAGTAGTATATGAATTAGATATTCTAAAAAAAAATATTTTTTATTTAAAATATTTAAGGTTAAAACCTGGTTTAAAAACAGAAGTGCAAGAAATAGTTTATGAAATTGATTGAAAGGGATTCAAATTTCGGGTGCCGGCTTGATCAAGAAAGCCTTTTGGGGAAGGTTTTTCCAGATATTCCGGTTAAGTTTATTTAACTTAAAAAGAAACAAAAAACATTCTACTTTAATGTTTTTTGCTTATAATTATCCTTTATTCAAGGAGTTGACAATGAAGGGTAAAAAGCGGCGGTGGTTTATTATTGGGGCGGCTTTGGTTTTTTTGGTTCTTTTGGGGCTGGTCCGCCAGGCCTGGCAAAAAAACCTGCAGAATCTCAGCGCTCCTTTAAAGAAAGGCTCGATCATGGAGTGCGTCTACGGGGTGGGAACTGTCGCTTCCAATAAAACAATGCAGGTTAAATCGGGCATTCCTTCGCGGATCCGTTCCCTTTTTGTCAAGGAAGGGGATTGGGTGGAAGAGGGCGCCAAGCTGGTTGAGCTGGAGACGCTTTTTACGGCGCCTTTCAGCGGTGTGGTGACGGGCGTTTCCGGTTCTTTGGGCGAAACGGTTTTTCCCCAGACGGTTTTGATCAGCCTGATGGATTTAAAGGACCGCTATGTCTCTGTCACCCTGGACCAGGTCGGCGCCCTGAAGGTGCTCAAAGGCCAGAGGGTTAAGCTTAATTTCGATGGTCTTAGAGAAAAGACCTTTGAAGGGGAAGTTGCTTCCATTTATCCGAATAACAACCATTTTCTGGTGCATATCCGGATTCAGGATCTGCCTTGGCAGATCCTGCCCGGCATGAGCGCTGATGTGGCCATTGAGATCTCGGAGCATAAAGATGTTTTGCTGATTCCGGTGGCGGCTTTGGAAAAGAACCTGGTTTTGGTAAAAAGAAATGAAGACAGGCTTTTACCCATTCAAGTCAGCCTTGGCCTGATCGACGGGGCCATGGCGGAAGTGGCCGGGGGCGATTTAAAAGAAGGCGACCGGCTTTTATTGCAAACCGGAGTGAAATAATGCTTTTTTTGGCTTTACGGCATCTGGCGGCTAGGAAAAAACAGACTTTTTTTACGGTTTTGGGCATTTTTTTTGGAACGGCGGCCTTTGTGGTCATTTCCACGATGATGCTGGGCTTTCGGGAATATCTTTTAGGAGAACTGGTCAATAACGACGCCCACGTGCATATTAAGGCCAGGGAAGAATTTTTAGAAGAGCATTCTTTAGACCGGTATTTTTCTCGGGGCAACTATCTTTTTTGGAAGACGGCTCCTTCGGGCCGGATCAGCTCCGAAGGCGTGACGAATCCGGAAAAGTGGTACCAGATCCTGGAAAAAGATCCCCGGGTAGCCTTTTTTTCTCCCCAGTGCGCCACTTTTGCCACCTGCGGCTACGGCAAAAGCGCCATTTCAACCAATTTTGTCGGCTGCGATCCGGCCAAGCAGAAATTGATGACCAAAGTGGGCTCGCACATGACGGCGGGAAATTTTGCAGATCTGGAGCGGAGCAACCATTGTATTGTGCTGGGCCATCAGGTGGAAAAAAAACTGGGTGTGAAACTGGCGCAGAATATTTTGGTTTCAACGCCCTTCGGCCCTCCGATCCCTTTTAAGGTGGTGGGGATTTTTCGGACCGACAATGTTTTTTTGGATTTTTGCGCTTACGGCAAGCTGGAAGATGTCCAGCTCTTAAAAAACTCTCCGCGGCAGGTAACGGAAATTGCCGTTAAGCTGCACGATCATTCCCAGGCTTTGAAACTGGCTTCTCTTTGGTCTGGACTGGGCCTGGAAAAAATTGAGAGCTGGGACCAGATCAACGCCAATATTTTCGAGATGTTCAAGATCCAGGACGCCGTGCGTTTTTTGTCTGTCGGAGCTGTGCTTTTGGTCGCCGGCTTTGGCATCTATAATGTTTTAAACATGACCGTCATGCAAAAAAGAAAAGACATTGCCATTCTGCGTTCGATGGGCTATTCGACCAAAGAGGTTGTTTTCCTGTTTTTTTCCCAGGGCCTGATCTTGGGGCTGGCCGGGGCTTCTTTGGGACTGATTTTCGGCTATTTTTTTGGCCTTTATCTGGAAACGATTCCTTTTGGCGGCGGTCCCTTGAGCATGGGGCCGGGCCATTTGATGGTCTCGCGCTCGCCCTGGATTTATCTGCAAGGGGGGGTGATGGGTCTTTTGTCTTCGGCTCTGGCTAGCCTTTTGCCGGCCCGTTCGTCCGGCCGTCTTTCGCCGATTGAAATCATTCGAGCAGGAGCCGAATAATGGGTATTTTAGCGAAAAAAGTTTCCAAACTGATCGGCCGGCCGCCGGCTGCGATCCTGCGCGAGATCGACCTGGAAATTCAGGAAGGGGATTTTTTGGCCCTGACCGGCCGGTCCGGTTCGGGCAAGAGCTCGCTGCTTTATCTTTTAAGCTCGCTTGATCTGGCCTCGGAGGGAGCAATTGAGATCGACAAGCAAAATGTTGCAAAAATGTCCGCTGAAGACTTGTGTGCCTTCCGCAACGCCAAAATGGGCTTTGTTTTTCAGTTTCACTATTTGCTTTCCGAGCTGAACGCTTTGGAAAATGTGCTTTTTCCAGCCCGAAAAAACAAGCTTTGGGAAAAGAAAAAAAAGTATGCCCAGGAGCTGCTTTCCTGGTTTGGCCTGAAAGACAAGCTTCTGCGCTTTCCCTGCCAGC
>JBAZHS010000008.1:0-11758 GCA_041652275.1 Parachlamydiales bacterium | reverse complement strand
TTTCCGGCGGCGAGCAGCAGCGCCTGGCGATTGCCCGAGCGCTTGTTATGGAGCCCAAATACCTGTTTGCCGACGAGCCGACCGGCTCGCTGGACTCTTTAAGCAGCGAGCAGGTCATGCAGATCCTTGGCAAGGTTAACAGCGAGCTGAAGACAACGATTCTTTTGGTTACCCATGATCAGCGCTGCGCTTCTTTAGCCTCCAGGCAGGTCCGTTTGGAAGACGGCCGGATAATTTAAGCGGCCAGCTGGGAGATCAAAGCATCGACTTTTTTCAGGGCATTCTGAATATTGCTTTCCGAAGGCTGGTTGCAGGCGCGCTTGATATCATTGCTGGTATTATTGAGGGTCTGTTTATCGATGTGCATTTTTTCCAAAAAAGGTCCTAGTTCCCTGTAGGCTTTTTCCATGGCGTTTTGCAAAGACCTGATTTCGTTGACGATTTTATGCACTTTTTTCTGATCGTCCTTGACGGTGATCAGCTCTTTTAGTTTGCCCTGCAGTTCGTTGGTTTTACTTTTAACGCTGTTTAAGATGTTTTCGTTCATAAAAAGCCCCCTTTTTGGTATTAATTATCCCTTTATTTTATTTTTAGCATATTTATAATTAATTAAAAGGTTTTTATCTCTTTTTATACAAATAAAGAGACAGGTTTATGTCTTTCTTTTTGATTTTTAAACGATTAGAAGAAAAAATAAAAAACAAAAGTACTTTTTTTAGCGGGTATTTGTGCTGTAAGTTGTTGGTATTGTTTTTCTTGTATAAAACAAAAAAACAGTTTTTTTAATTTTAAAGCTGATTTAACCGAAAAGACGGGTTTTTTTGTATCCGGATTGGCCTTTAGCCAATTTCCGGCTTGGTTTTTTGGAAAGCAAAATAATTATTTTTTTAAATTATTAATTATAAGTATTGTAATATGGGTTTTTAAAGCCGGAAGAGGGGTAAATAAGCTTTTTTTAGATGTTTGAGTGGTTTTAGTGTTTTTGTTTAGGGGCTTTTAAAGAGGGCCAAGAGCTTTTTTTAGAAAGTTTAAGGGGGTTGCAAATGTTTTCCTGGAAAAAGAATTATTTTTTAGATCTGGCGCTTTTTTTGGCGTTTCTTTTCGCATGTTTCAGTGGAATTGTTTTAGGCTTTTTCCTGCCTTCCGGAAATTATCATTTACATGCCGGAGGGCGTTCGTATTTTGCCGCAGAAGTCTTTAAGACGTTTCTTGGCTTTGACAGGCATTTTTGGAAAATTTTGCATATCTGGAGCTCCCTGATTTTAATGTTTTTGATTGTTCTTCATCTAATAGGTCACAGGTGGTGGATTGCTTCGACAACTAAAAAGTTTTTCAAGTAACGGTTTTGGTGATCGGGCGCGCTTGATCTTCTTGGCGTTTATTTAAGTGAAAAGCTGCTTTTTTTATCGGCTGATGGTAGTGAATAAGGCCTGGTGGTCGGAAAGGGCTTTTTCAGGTTCTTGGGGATCGAAAGACGGAATTAAACGGGTTTGAAAAAAGCATTTTTCAAACGTGTTTTTTAAAGCGCAGAAATAATCGATGCAGATCCCTGAGAAAGAAGTGCTTGTCTGGTGTTTGAAATTGCGGCTTTTTAAAAATTCACTTGCGCAGGTCGGCTCAAGAAAAATTTGGTGCTCGGTTGTTTGTAGAAGGGGGGCGGAATGATATTCTTCGCCTAATTGGCCGATGTTGAAATCGCCCAGGATAAAACAGGGCTTTCCCCGGGCTTTTTTAGCTCTTTCAAGAATGGCGCTTTGCTCTTCCAGCCGGGTGGCTTTTTCGGACGTCTTGGGATCTAAATCATCGCTTGAAGGGCTCAGGTGGGTGTTGATAAAATAAGCGCCGGAAGCAAAAAAGCTCAGGTAGCCTTTTTCCACCGCGCCTTCTATTCCGGGAATGCCCCGGAAAGAAGTAAATTCAACTTTTTTTAAAGCAAACTTGCTGGCAATGAACAGGCCGCTATTATTGAAAAGCGGAAACGAAGGAGCGCCTACATTCAGGTAAAAAGTACTTTGGCTGTCTTTCAGCCCCCGGTATAATTCGAGAGCGCTTTGAAGATCGCTGACTTCCTGCAGGCAAATTAAATCCGGGTCGTTTTCCCGGATGAGGCGGATGATTTCAGCAGTTCTTTTGCTATTATCTTGAAGCAGTCCGCCAAACAGGCGCGCAAAGCCGCCGGCCGTCAGGCAGGTATTGAGCTGGAAAACCGAAAAACTTTTGGCGGGTTCTTGGGCGGGAAGGCTGCCTTCCAGACGAATATAGGGCCGGGGGGCCAAGAGACCGGCACACAGCTGGCAGAGTTGGCCCAGGGCCAGGCTAGTCAAAGCAGGAAACAGCAGCAGTACATTTAAACTGATGGTTTTAATGGCGCCCAGGCTTTTTTCCAGGGGCCCTTTGGAACCGTCTTGAAAAAGGCTGAAGGTTTTTAGGCCCCGGTTGGTTAAAAACCAAACCGGGCCGGCGAAAAAACGGGCCGATTGATAAAAGAACAAAGCGGCCGAATTACGGACTTTTTTCAAAGAACGGTTAAAAGCGGCCATTTGTTTTTCTCCCGGAAGTTTTCTTTGCCTGAAGATCTTATTGACCTGGGGGACCATTTGGGCGGTTCGGACAGAGCTCATCAAAAGGTGGGAAGCAGTTTCTATATAACGGCCTTGCTGCCATTCGTTTTTTGCTTTCAGAGCTTCGAGGAGGATTTGAAAGAAAAAAGCCAAAGCCAGTATTTCCGGCGCAGCGCAAAAAAAGCTGGCCAAATAGACCAGCTGGTGCAGCAGGGGCAAAAAGTGCTCGAGCATTTGGGCCAGGTTTTGGTTTTGCCAAGCTTCCAGAAGGCCGGGAAAGTTTTTGGCAAAGTCGCCGAGCACGGCCATTAAAAGGCCGGCCGGAGGAAGCAGCCAGGAGCCGGCCAGAATGGCAACAGCCCAGGCCAGCTGTAATAAATGGGCGGCGCTAGGCTGTTTTTTTAATTTTGAAACTGAAGCGGCGGTTTTCAAAACATCGCAGCTTAAATTGATCAGATAGCCTAAAGACTGGTGAAGGGCCAAAAAAGGCAAAGCGGCCAAAGCCACCCGTTTGGCCAAAGAAGTGAGCGACTGGGTTTTATCGGCAGGGTTTATTTCTTCGGCCGCTGGAAAAAAGTTTTTTTCCAGATAGGGAGGGCTTTTCAAGCTTAAAGCGGTCGCTGTCATTAAAGGCGTTGGTTTGTTTTATTATTGTTAAGCTTTTAAACATTAAGCTTTTAATTTAAAAAAGCAGAAATATAATAGCTTTTTTTTGGTATTCAATCAAGATAAAAATGAACCTGAAAGAGGTGAAAGAAAAAAGCTGTTTTTTAGCTAAGATCCTGTTTTTTTTATGGTCGCGGGTGCGCTGGTCTAAAGCCTGGCGAGCTGACGGGGTTGCCCGGAGCCGGGAACCAGGAATTCTGCGCCTTCAGGCAAGGAAGGTTCACAAGATTAGGACTAAAGGCTGGGTCCTTTTTAAAGGACAGGACATCCAACGGGAATTTTAGATAAAAATTCCCCTCTTCATCAAAAAGCCCATCTCTTACACCGAAAGAAAATGCAAATGGGTTTCCTCTTAATCTTTTTTAACTGATAAATGGCAGATAGTTATCCTGATTAATACACTCAAAAGAGGCCTTGGGGTAACTCTCTTGCCAAAGCAAAGGGGCTTTGGATATGGCTTGACCCCATTTAAACTCATAGCCAAAAATCTCTCCTTCTCTTTCTTCCACCCAATCTAACTCTTTTTGATCATAAGTACGCCAAAAAAAGTTGTTGGACCAAAGCCGTTTATAGTTCTGTTTTTTGAGTCTTTCCATAACAAGGTAGTTTTCCCAAAGATCTCTGACATCATCTCTCCGATTTAAAGGATTAAAATTATTAATAAGTGCATTTCTAATCCCATTATCACAAAAATAATAACGCGATGTTTTGGTGACCTCTTTGCGCAAATTGCGGCTAAATCCTCGGATATTGACCAAAATAAAAACCTGCTCTAAAAGATCCAAATATCTTCCCAAAGTACCCCTACTTAAAGCCAGTTGGGTGGCCAGCTCATTGTGTGAAACTTCTTTGCCGATTTGAAAAGCTAATAAGATGAGTAAATCGATCAACTTTTTAGATTTTTGAACCCCCTCGAAGGCTAAAATATCTTTCAGTAAATAAGCCGAAATTAGCTCTTTTAAATACTCCTGTTTATTCAGTTCGTTCTCCGTTATGACCACCTCCGGATAAGAGCCGTAAATCATTCTCATTTCTAAATGGGCCTTAACTTCCGCTTGATTTTCCAACTGATCAAGCTCCATTTGCGAAAGTGAATACATCTTAATCACTTGCCTGCGACCAGTTAGAGGCTCACCAACTTGCCTGGCTAAATCAAAGGTAGAAGAGCCCGTGGCAATCACTTTTACCTCGGGCAGATGATCGACAATCAATTTTAAGTTTAGACCTATGTCGGGTATATATTGAGCCTCATCTATAACCGCTAACCGCTTATCTCCCACAAACTCCTTTAATTTACTGATGGAACCAGAGGAGAGAAACTCTCTGACAAAAAGATCTTCCCCTGTCACAAAAAGATAGTTTTTTTCGCTTTCTAAAAACTTTTTTAAAAGCGTGGTTTTACCGACCCTGCGCGGGCCATAAATAACCACTGCCTTACCTGGTGTAATCAAACTCTTAAGCTGTTCGAGAGCAAGCTGTGGAACATACATATTCAATTTCCTGTTCTTTTCATACTACCAGAATGGCTGAATTTAGTCAAATTCAGCCATTCTAATCGCCGAATTTAGAGAAATTTAGACATTTAAAACTTCATTATAATCATAATATATTAAAAATCAATCGCTTACAGTATTACATTGTACTCTATGTTGAGTTTTAATAATTAACTAGAACAAGAAGTCTTTTTCGATTAAGCAACAGTTTTTCTGTAAATTCTAAGATCCAGTCTTCCAGTAGGTTAAGGTTGTCTAGTTTTTTAAGCATGCGCCGATCTCTTTCTTCTATGGATAACTTTGGTTTTTCTATTTGGAGCTTACACCAATTAATAGTTTTAATTAAGTGGTGCATTCACATTCCTTGAACCCAAGTATCTTTGAACGAAAATAAGTCATTTTATAATTAAAACACAAAGCCTTTTGAAGTGTTCGTTAAAAACTTAAAAGATTAACTTTACAGCCGACAAAAAACAAGGATTTAGGTATTTTTTTTCTTTTGTTTTTAGCTTCGAAGGTTAAAGCGACTGAGATGGCGCGATACCCCTAAAAATAAAATTAAAAAACTTATTTCTGAGGTAAAAATGACCTTTCCATCCGGCTTTCCTGCGGCTGAAGCTCCGCAAATTTTCAGGCGGGGCGAAGGGGCGGCTTTGGCAAATGGCCTTTCCCTGGAAGAAAAGGTCGGGCAGGTTTTTCTTGGCTGTCTTTATACTTCCAGAAGTTGTTCTGGCTCTTTTTTAACGCCAAGCGCCAAAGCTTTTTTACACAAGACCAAATTGGGCAATGTAGTTTATTTTAACTGGGCCAATGAACTGAGCTCTTTGGAAGCGGTCCGGCAGCTTTCCCAAGAAATCCGCTCGGAGATTGAAAACATTACGGGTTTGCAGCCCCTGATTGCGGTTGACCAGGAAGGCGGGCGGGTTCTTCGTTTGAAAGGAAGGGGGTTTTCTGATTTTCCTTCCGCCCGCGCTCTTTTTGAAGCCCAGGAAGGGTTGATTGGTGTGAAAAAAACTGCCCGGAAGATCGCCGAAGAAATGCATCTTTGCGGAGCTAATCTAAATTTGGCTCCGGTCATCGATCTGGCTTCGGAAACCATGGCCGGGGTTTTGCAGACCCGGACCGTTTCGGCGTTTCCGGAAGAGGTCTGCGCTTTTGGGGAGTTTTTCTTAAGCGGCCTGCATGAAGGAGGGGTTTTAACGACCCTGAAGCATTTTCCTGGAATCGGCGGAGCGGACACAGATCCGCATCTTGGCCTTCCGGAAATCAAAAAAAACCTTGAAGAGCTGGAAAAAAGCGATCTGGTGCCTTTTTGCCGGCTGCTTGGCAAAAGCGATCTGGTTATGGCGGCCCATGTTAAACTGCCGGCCCTCGATCCGGAGACGATGGTAACTTTTTCGTCTCGGATTTTAAAGGGCCTTTTAAGAGAAAAACTGGGTTTTTCAGGCGTTATTGTTTCCGATGCTTTGCCGATGCGCGCGGCATCTGGCAGACAGGGCAGCTTGAACGAAGCGATTGAAAGTATTTCAGAAGCGGCCCAGAGGGCTTTTTTAGCCGGCTGCGACCTTCTTTTGCTTTCCAATCTGGACTTTGCTGATTTTAAAGCGACCCTGGAAATGAACGAGGAAATGTGCTTCCGGGTGATGCTGAACTTTAAAATAGCTGTTGAAAATGGAAAAATTTTGCCGGAGCTTTTGGACCGTTCGGTCGAAAGGATTTTAGCCTTGAAAAAAACTTTAAAAGACTAGCCTCTGATTTCTAAAATCCCGTTTTTTGGTTTTAAAAAAATACCCCTGCAGCCGGATTTTTAACCAAAGAAGTTCCGGTTAAAAAAACCAGGGCTTAAAAAATGATTTTTCTGGCTTTGAGGATTAAAAAAAGCGGGATTTCTTTTCTGATGCGGTTTTCGGCCCTGGCCCGGCTGCCGGTGGAAACTTTATCGGAAACCAGCTCTTGGAGCTCTTCAATAAAAAAATGGTTTTTTTTCAGCCATTGGCTGTAAGTGGAAAGCGGATGGTGGTAGGAATGGGTAGTCGGTGAAAAATGGTTTTTGGAAGGAGCGGTCTGAATGGGGATTTTCATTGAAGACAAATAGCTCATGACCTCGCGGGAAAAAAGGCGGCTTTTTTCGTTGAAATGCCAGGCGCTTTGCCGGGGGATGCGGAAAGCGGGGTGGTTGAGTACAATCAACAGCTCTCCGTGATTTTTAAGGTGCAAGGCGGCATTTTGAATAGCCTTTTCGCCGTTTTCCAGGTTCTGCAAAGACAAAAGCAAAACAACAAAATCGAAAAAGTGTTTTTTTATCGGCAGCTCTTCAGTAATATCGCTTACTAAAAAATGACGGCTGGGATTTTTACAAAGGCGTTGGGCTTCCTGAATTAAAGAAGCGGAAAGATCGATGCCGGTATAGTTAAGTTTTTTCGGCAGGTGGCGCTCCAAAATACCCTGGCCGCAGCCGAGGTCTAAAAGTGCTTTTTTTTCAGGATTTTTCAGGTTCATTAAAAAGAGCAGCGCCGGTAAAATTACTTTTTGGTGGTAATAGTGGCCCTCTTTGCCGACTAAATTCGAGTACCATTGATGGGAGCTTTCGAAAGAGGATTCAGGTGTTTTTGGGGGGATCATATTTATTTTTGCTTCGGCGGTAGCGCCGTTTTTTCTGTTTTTTTTGTTTGGCCAAAAGCTTTTCTTTTTTGGTTTTTAGTCCAAGGATTTGGCTTTGGTAGGCTTCGATCAGCTTGTCTCTGGCTAGGTAGCGGTTCAGTTCTCTTGAGCGGCTCTCTGTGGCTTTGGTTTCAAGGCCGGTCGGCCGGTGCTTAAGGTAAACGGCAGAGGAGGTCTTATTGGTTTTTTGTCCTCCTGGCCCGGAAGAGAGGATAAACTTTTCTTCAAGGTCTTCGGTTTTGATTCCCAGCGTTTTAAGGCGGTCGGATTGTTTTTGCCAGGTTTTTTTTAAAAGGGCCATGTTATTGTTTTAACTTTTTTAAAAAATCAGTTTTTTACTTCAGCTGAAGAAACTTCAAAAATCAAAATTTTTCTGCCATAAGGGCAGCCGTCGAATTTTGCATTCTGTTCAGTATAATTACATTTTAGCTTATTTTGGGATTTTTGGGTGGCTTCATTGTCAGGTTTAAAAAACGATGGTTTAATCCGGTTTACAGGTGTAAAGAAGACGGGGGCGCAAGCCCCCGTTATTTGATGGTAAGGTAGTTTACCGGCTTAAACATTGCTGGAAAACAGCTCTCTAATTCCTTCTGCCAGTTTATTTATCCAGGGGGATGTGACACCTTGGCTTAACTGGTTGATTCTTTTTTCATAATTTTCTATAATTCTTTCGTATTCTGCTTTTTTAGTCTCAAAATCAGCCGTTTTTGGGGCATTTTCTTGGAAAAATTCAAGCAAGTACTTTAACAGCTTTAAATGCTTTAAGCGGCCCTGGTGCGCACGAATAGCGGCGTAGCTGGCATAGCAAATATCAGTGAACGGATTATTCATGGTATCTATTGCTGGGTGTTCGTTATAAATATAATATCTAGGATGCGTGGGAGCGAACAATTTTTCGTCTAATGCTAGTAAATTATTTAAAGTAGTTTTTTTGTCTAAAAATAATTCAGAACCCTTAAAAAGCTTTTCAATTTTAATAAGCAGCTCGGGAAGCTCTTCAGGTTTAAAATTTCTGTAAACTAAGGCGTATATTAAATCTTTACATGCTTGTGAATACACGGTGTCATAATCTAAAAATGGTTCGATTGCTTTGTTGACAGCGGCAGCTCTGGCGTCAGCGGCAGCTCTGGCAGCGGCAGCTCTTCTGGCTGCGATTTCGGTCTTTTCTATAGTCCAAGCTCTTTCTGCAGCTCTGGCGGCGGCAGTGGCAGCTCTGGCGTCAGCGGCAGCTCTGGCGTCAGCGGCAGCTTTTGCAGCCTTGGCTTCGTCTGGAGTGCTACGATGAACTCTAACTGTATGCGTATATGATTTTAGTTGTAGCTGTGGCAGTTGATCCCGTTCTAAACTTGAATGTAGAGCTTCTACACATCTGATAGTAGTTTGGAGAGGCGGTATAAGATCTTCTGGATTACCTTCGAAGGTAATATCGTTTGGCGGTCTTGGTGGAAGATTCTCCGGCTTAAAATATTGTATAATTCCGTGAATTGCTGGACTCATATTATAACCCCATTATTAATGATAATTTTTTAAAATAACTTAATTTAAATTATAAAGAAATCATTAATTGTTGTAAACTAAAATTTTAAATAACTGTTTTAGAGTTATTACAATGTAAAACCTTGCAGCTTAATTAAAAAAGAGCTTAAATTAACTATCTTGCTCTGAACCTGACAGAAAATAATTTTAACGAAAGCAGCTTGTCGACGGGCTTTTTAATATGACAAGCTGTTTTTTGATGTTTGTCTGAGTGTGAGTGTATGTTACTATATATCAACGGGTTGTTTTTGTGGGTTTATTTTTGACACATGCTGGTAGAGGTTCTCTTGTGTTTCCTATGGGTTAATTTCCAGGGATGTCTTTTAACGGGCCGGGTCTATCACCACTTCCGCCAGTTCAGAGACTGTTTCAGCAGGTCCGGAGTGTGCTTCTGATCCGCTGCCGCGCTCTTTCATAAGGCCGCAGTGGGATAAGACTGGTTTTATCCGCGCCCTTAATCCGTGGAAAAATTCTTCGTATGATGGTTCTATATCTTTTTCTGGTTTGCCCAAATACCAGACTTTGACTGATCGGTTAGTAAATGCCGAGGGCGATTGGAAGGCCTATGGACCGGCCGCCCAAAAGGCCCCAGTCAACACAAGCGGCCCCGGCGCTGATGATAGAGATAATGCAGGAGTAGCGCAAAGCCCGCGGCAGCTTTCTAAAGGCGGTTTTAGAGGTGGTTCCCGCCAAAGATGAGATGACAAACAGGATAATGGGATGCATCCCTAAAACAACCGATGCCGCCATGGCGCCGTTTAAACCCAAAGTTAAAGCGCTTTGAACTAAGCAGGAAGCTGCCTTTGTAGAATCTTTAGCTTTTTTTTTCGGCGGTTTTTGTTGGTTTTTCTTCGTCGTCACTGTCATCATCATCGGCTCTTCGATCTGTTTTTATCTTTTTCCTATAAGAGGCTAAACCGGCTTCCAGGTCGCTGATCCTGGTTTGCTCGGAGCTAAAGCGGTGTTTCAGCTCACCCATATTCCGAAAAATCAGCCTTACGGCTTGGTCTATATGGCTGGAATCCTTAGATTCTAGAAGGCGGAGAATTTATTGATTATCGGGAATATCAATAGTTTGATACGGAGGAGTTGACGAGGCGGTGATTATGCTTTCAGACATAAAATTTTTTGTTTTTGGTAATTTTTATAATGCAAATAAAATTCAATTAATCTTTTAAGATTGTTTGTATTTATTATATTATAGTGTTGTTTTTTTTTGTATTAAAAGTCTTTTTTATTATTTTTTTAAAAAATTAATTTATGGAGTGGTAGCAGGAGGTGTATCTCAAGAACGGTTAAATTGCTTTGGAGCAAAAGACTCAGCTCCGACGAGCCGGGCTGTAAGATAGCTCGGCGAGTCGGCGCGTGCTTAAAAACTAAACTAACTTAACCTATTGGAAGACTGGATCTTAGAATTTACAGAAAAACTGTTGCTTAAGCTTTTAAAATTTTTGTTTTTTTTTAGTTAAAGATAAGAAGCTTGTTAGAAAAGTTTTCTTTCAGGCATATGAAAAAATAGATGCCTTACCATAAGATTAATGATCTGCCGCCCTCCGTTCAACGGGTCCTTCCTAAAGAGGCCCAAAGGCTGTTTGTCAAGGCTTTTAATAGCGCTTTTACCACGCATCATGGAGATGAGGCCATTGCTTTTAAAGTGGCCTGGGCCGTGGTCAAAAAAGGCTATTATAAAAGCCAACGGGGGCGTTGGGTTAAAAGAAAGGGATAGCTTTCGGCACAAATTGCGGCGTTAGGTTCCGAATCAGATCTTTGATGCCCAGCTGGTTAAAGATCGAGCGGATAATTTCGTGCAGGATCGCTTTTTCGATCTGGTCGACGGGGAAGCCTGATTTTTCGGTAATATTGGCAAAAGCCAGTTCCCTGATTTTGACGGACTGTTTGGAACCGTCGGCAAAGATCAGCTCGACGCGAATGTCCTGCAAAATAAGCTTTTTGATCAGATAGGGGCGCTGGTGCTTGCTTTTTTTAGGCTTTTCCGAGATTAAATGGCTAAAGTTGTTTTCTTTTTTAGCCTGATCAAAAAACTGGATGTTGAGAACGATTTTTTGCATCAGGATTTCATCGATGGTCAGCTGCTTGGAGAAGATTTTTTTTAAAGTCGTGGCAATTTCAATGGTCTGGCATTCTAAAGCCGGATCAAAAGCGGAAGGGTGAAGGTTGAAAATTTCCAATTCCGAAAGCTTGAGGCCGCCCGGTTTGAATTTAAGCTCCTGCAGTTTGATCGGGAACTTAAAGTTTTTGGAAAGCAAAAAAGAAGCCGTTTGCGGCAGATGGCCGGCAATATAAAATGCCAGAAGCGCCAGCAGGGTTAAAAGTAGAGCCAAAACCAGATAGAACTTTTTCATTTTACTGCGGTGTTGAGGAATTGCTTGGTTTTTTATTTTTTTAAGATTTAGTTTGCCTGTTTGCTTTTATATAAAAATTATTATTTAAAAAAAAAGCAAAAAGAGCCATTTTGAAAAAAAAGAGGAGATTTAATTTATGCAGAAGCTGCTTTTCAAGGGGCTGATCATTGGTTTCACTGCTGTGGCAGCCGCTTTGACTTTGGTCTGGTTTTTTAAGGCGCCGATCGCAGCCCACTACTTGTCCAAACAGTTAAAGGTTAAGGTTAGGATCGGCGATCTGAAATTTTCTAAAGACCGGATGGAAATTAGTAATTTTCGGATTAAAAATCCGCTGGCTTATAAAAAAAGGGTGGCCTTTCAGGCGAAAAAAATTGTGGCTAGCTACCAAAAAGAGCGTCTGCCGGGCCGGATCGACCGGGTACTGGTATCCGATGCTTATTTGCATATTAGCTGCGATAATCCGCTTTGTACTGAGAAC